>CAKZVN010000020.1 GCA_937922105.1 uncultured Litorilinea sp. | reverse complement strand
GAACGATCTAATTCGAGTCGGGTCACCATCCTGGACAGTGCGAGTTTCCAGGCTGGTGTGGACCGGACCACACACCGTGTCACCCTGCACGCGACCTTACCGACACGGGCATGGATATGCTGCTATGCTGGGGGATGCGCGAATCGGCGCAGCCGCCGGCGGCGCATTGTAGCGCGAAGCTGCGCCAACCGCCAATTGACCCGGTCCCGGACTGTTTTGCACCGATTGGCAAAGCATCCGGCACTGTTGTACACTCACGCTGCGACGGCCCACCCGCCGCAACCCGCTCTGTTTTGTTCGGAGGGAGACTCTCCAGTGACCCAGCACCAAGCCCTAGCTTCCCCCACAGCCGTCAAGCAATCCCTGAGCAAGCAACAATACATCGCCAGCGACGAGATTGCCACCACCGTCTATCTGGCCCAACAGTTGGGCAAACCGCTCCTCACCGAAGGCCCCGCGGGGGTGGGCAAGACCGAATTGGCCAAGTCCATCGCCGCCGCCACCGGACGCGAGTTGATCCGCCTGCAATGCTACGAGGGGCTGGACGAGACCAAAGCCCTCTACGAGTGGGAGTATGCCAAGCAGCTGCTCTATACCCAACTCCTGCGCGACAAGCTGCAAGAGACGTTGGCGGGCGCATCCGGTCTCGCCGCCGCAGCCGACCGCTTGGCCCAAGAGGAAGATGTCTTCTTCTCCATGCGTTTCCTGCTCCAGCGCCCCCTGCTCAAAGCCATCCTCAGCGAGCAGCCCACCGTGCTCCTGATTGACGAGATTGACCGCGCCGACGCCGAGTTCGAGGCCTTTCTGCTGGAGGTGCTGAGCGACTTCCAGGTCAGCGTGCCGGAGCTGGGGACCCTCTCGGCGGTCCATCGCCCCTTTGTCATACTCACCAGCAACAACACGCGCGAACTAAGCGAGGCCCTCAAGCGCCGCTGTCTCTACCTCTTCATCGGCTACCCCACCGTCGAGCAGGAGTTGGATGTGGTACGCTTGAAGGTCCCCGAACTCAACCCCAAGCTGGCGCAACAAGCCGTGCAACTGGTCCAACAACTGCGCGATATGGACCTGCGCAAATCGCCCAGCATCAGCGAGACCCTAGACTGGGCCAAGTCGTTGGTCGCGCTCAACGCCAAACAGTTGGACGCCAAAACGCTGGAAACGACCCTCAGCGTGCTGCTCAAGCACGAGAGCGACTTGCAAAAGGTGCGTCGCCGCCTGCAGATCACGACCGGCGGCGTAGAGGTGGACGACGACGACATAACGGCCTATCGCCGTCGCCGCGACTAGGCGAGTCCTGTTTGGCCTCCGGCGCGTTGCGCCGGAGATGGGCGGCCCGCCCGGTGCACCGCCCGTGTAGAGGAGAGCCGCACGAATGGAAGAACGACTGATTCGGTTTATTGCTGCGCTGCGCGCCGGGGGCGTGCGCATCAGCTTGGCGGAGAGCGCAGACGCCTTCCGCGCTGTGGAGGACCTGGGCGTGCAAGACCGCGAGGCCTTTCGCCTGAGCCTGCGCGCCACCCTGGTCAAGGACGCCAACGGCATTCCTGTCTTCGAGGAACTGTTCCCCATCTTCTTTGACCAGGCGGGCGACCCGCCCATGTCCGACCTCACGCAGGACATGAGCGCAGAAGAAGCGCAGATGCTCGCCGAGGCGCTGCGTAATTTCAGCGAGCAGCTGCGGCGCATGATGGAAAAGCTCCTGCGCGGGGAAAAGCTCAGCGACCAAGAGTTAAAGCAACTGGGCCAAATGGTCGGCCTCAACCGCGCCGACGACATGCGTTACAAGGAGTGGATGGCCCGGCGCATGATGCGTGCCCTGCGCTTCGACGAAGTGCGCGATGCCCTGCGCGAGATGATGCAACTCCTCGCCCAGATGGGCATGAGCAAAGAGCGCATCGAGCAACTGCGCCAGCTGCTGCGCGGCAATCAGCAATCCCTCCAGGAGCAGATCAACCAGTTCGCCGGTCGCCAAATTGCTGAGAATATGGCCGAGCGCCCGCCCGAATCCGGCGTGGAAGAACTGATGGACATGCCCTTCGGCGCACTCTCCGACCGCGACATGGACCGCCTGCGCCGCGAGGTGGGCAAACTCGCCAACCGCCTGCGCAGCCGCATCGCCTTGCGCCAAAAGCGCGCCAAGACCGGTCAACTGGATGCCAAAGGCACCATTCGCGCCAACTTGAAACACGCCGGCGTGCCCATTGACATCAAGCACCGCGACCACCGGCTCAAGCCCAAACTGGTGGTCATCTGCGACATCAGCACCTCCATGCGCTATTGCTCGGAGTTGATGCTCAGCCTGGTCTATGCGCTGCAAGACCTGGTGACCAAGACCCATGCCTTCGCCTTCAACGACCACTTGGAGTACATCTCGCCCGACTTCGTGGGCCAACAGGCCAAAGAGGCCATCAACCAGGTTCTGATCCGCATGCCGCCGGGCCACTACAGCACCGACCTGGGCTACAGCCTGGAGATGTTCGCCCGCGACTACGCCGACACCATCGACGCGCGCACCACGCTCATCATGGTGGGGGACGGGCGCAACAACCACCGCGACCCCCGGCTGGACATCTTCCAACAGATGGCCCGGCGCAGCCGCCGCACCATCTGGATCAACCCGGAGCCGCCCATGCTTTGGGGTACGGGCGACAGCGATATGCTCAAGTACGCGCCCCACTGCGCCAACGTGGTGGTCGCCGCCACCCTCAGCGAACTCACAGAGGCGATTGACGATCTGTTGGTACAGTGAACGACCACGCCTTGCCGCAAGCCGGGGCTGGAACATGACAAACTTCGGCCCCGGCGGTATAATCCCGCCAAGACGTACCACCCACCCGTTCAATCACCGGACATCCGGCTGCGCCCCCAGGCGCGGCCCCAGCGAGGAGACTTGACTCATGGCCATGCGCGCCGACTTTATTTGGATGAACGGGAAGATCATCCCGTGGGAACAGGCCACGGTGCATGTCTTCTCCCACGCGCTGCACTACGGCAGCAGCGTCTTCGAGGGTATCCGCGTCTATGAGACGCGCACCGGACCGGCGATCTTCCGCGGGCCGGAACACTTCGAGCGCCTGCTCTTCAGCGCCAAAGTTGCGCGCATCCCCTCCCCGCTCCAAGTGGACGAGTGGATGCAGGTGACCGCGGACGTGGTGCGCGCCAACCGCCAGACCAACGCCTATGTGCGCCCGTTGCTCTTCCGCGGCTACAACACCCTGGGCGTGGACGGGCGCGGCTGTCCGGTGGACGCGGTGCTCGCCACCATTCCCTGGGGCGCCTACCTGGGCGCAGAGGCGCTGGAAAAGGGCGTGGACGTGCAGGTGAGCAGCTGGCGGCGCATGGCTCCGGACACGCTCAACGCGTTGGCGAAAATCGGCGGTCAATATGTCAACTCCCAAAGCATTGTCATGGAAGCCAAGGACAACGGCTTTGCCGAGGGCATCGCGCTGGATGTCAATGGCTACATCTCCGAGGGCAGCGGCGAAAACATCTTCCTGATCCACAAGGGCGAAATTTACACGCCGCCCTTGAGCAACAGCATCCTGGGCGGCATCACCCGCCACTGCGCGATGACGATTGCCCGCGACCTAGGCTACACCGTCAAGGAGATGACCCTCCCGCGCGAGATGCTGTACTTGGCCGACGAGATCTTC
Organism: uncultured Litorilinea sp.; assembly: GCA_937922105.1. Lineage (GTDB taxonomy): Bacteria > Chloroflexota > Anaerolineae > Caldilineales > Caldilineaceae > QEUY01. Next base: position 1,355 of record CAKZVN010000020.1, on the reverse strand, counting down.
TTCACCGGCACGGCGGCGGAGATCACCCCCGTGCGTTCCGTGGACCGCATGGCGGTGGGCAACGGCAGCCGCGGCCCCATCACCCAGGCCATCCAGGAAGTCTTCTTCGGCATCATCCGCGGCGACCGCGAAGACAAGTGGGGCTGGCTCACACCGGTCAACCTCAACGAGCCGGTCACGGCATAGGAAGCCCCGGCTCCTGACCCAGAACGCTACCGCCCCGCCATCGCGCATCCGCCGGTGGCGGGGTGTTCTGCGACGGATGATTCGCGCGCATGTTTGCTTGCGCCAACCCTTGACATCTGTGCTATACTCTCTGCCATGATGGACGACGCCAAGCAGGGCACACCTTCGGCAATCGTCTTCCCCGTCACCGCGACCGCGTTGTCCGTGGGCGGTATCATCGCGCTTAAATAGCCCGCGGCAAGGTCTCTTGCCTTTTGCGGGCGAACTCACAACGTGAAGTGCGAATCGCGTAGCTTTCAGCACGCGCGCCGCGTTTCACGTTTTTTGTTGTCACTCGACCGTTGCTTGATCGTCACCCGGCCCGTGGCTCAACCGGCTACTCTCGACAGGAGCGTCTCATGTCGCAGCGCTATAACCCGCACGAGATCGAACCCAAATGGCAGGCCGCGTGGGAAGCCCAGGGGTTGTACAAGACCGTGGAAGACCCCAGCCGTCCCAAATGGTATGCCCTCACCATGCTGCCCTACCCCTCCGGCGACCTGCACACCGGTCACTGGTATGCCTACACGCCCAGCGACGCCGCCGCGCGCTTCCGGCGCATGAACGGCTACAACGTCTTCTTCCCCATCGGCTTCGACGCCTTCGGTCTCAACGCCGAAAACGCTGCCATCAAACACGGCATCCACCCCAAAGTGTGGACCGAAGCCAACATGGCGCGCATGCGCACCCAGTTACGCAAGATGGGCGCCATGTGGGCCTGGGACCGCGAGGTCGCTTCCTGCGATCCCCGCTACTACAAGTGGACCCAGTGGTTCTTCCGCAAGTTTTATGACGCCGGTCTGGCTTACCGCGAATATGCGCCGGTGGATTGGTGTCCCAGTTGCCAGACCACCCTGGCGCGCGAGCAGGTCTGGGGCGAAGAGCGCACCTGTGAACGCTGCGGCACGCCCGTGATCAAGAAGGCCCTCAACCAGTGGAAGTTCCGCATCACCCGCTATGCCGACGAACTGCTGGACAAGTTGGAGACCCTGGAATGGCCTGAGCGCGTCAAGGTCTTGCAGACCAACTGGATCGGGCGCTCCTACGGCGCGGAGGTCACCTTCTATACCGAACAGGGCGACCCGCTGGTCATCTTCACCACGCGGCCCGATACCTTGTGGGGCGCAACC
>CAKZVN010000019.1 GCA_937922105.1 uncultured Litorilinea sp. | reverse complement strand
GGTGATCATGCCGCTGTTGATACCGTCAATGTAAAACTTCTTGAGGTTGCGCACGCCGTGGGTGTCCACGCCGTGTAGATTGGCCCAGACCAGCACATGCGCGGCGTCGGCGGCTTGGTCCGCAGGGACACCCACAGCACGGAAGGCGGCAGCGGTAAAGTCACGCAGGGCATCAGCCTGCATCATGCGCATGGGAACGGCTTGCGGTTCCATAGGGGTCAAGACTCCTGACCTATAGTGTGGCTGGTGGCGAGTTTGGCGACGCCCGCAGCGGCGGCGCCGCTCAGAAAGCCGATGTCGCTACCCGCAGTGATAAACTGGAAGCCCATGGCTGCGTACTCAATTCCCTCGTCCGGCGTGCTGCCCGCAATGCCGGGAATCGTGCCGGTGTTGCGACACGCAGTGACCACTGCCTCCAGCGCGCGGCGATGCTCGTCATATTCCCGTGCGCGGAAGGGATGGATGCCCATGGAGAGCGCCAAGTCGCCCGGCCCGACCCAACAGCCGTCAATGCCCGGCACCGCCATGATCGCCTCGGCGTTTTGCACCGCCTCGATGCTTTCCAACTGGACGGCGACAAAGACCTCGGCGTCGGCCCAGGCAGGGTAGTCGGAGCCATAGACGCGCGCCCGACCCCAGCCCCACGAGCGGCGCCCCTTGGGCGGGAAACGACAAGCCGCCGCCACCGCCTCGGCTTGCTCCACCGTATCCACCATCGGCACCACGATCCCCAGCATCCCTTCATCCAACAGCCGGCCGATCTGGGCATAGCTATTGGTAACGACGCGTGCCATGGGCACCGCCGGGCTGTTGCTCAGATAGGCGAGCGCGGTGATGGTGGAATCTTCGCCCCAGGAACCGTGCTGCCGGTCCAGCAAGAGAAAATCAATCCCCGAATTGCCCAGCAGTTCGGCCATTTCCGGCGACCCCATGGCTAGGGCATAGCCGAACGCAGGCTGGCCGTCCAGCATCTTGGCTTTGGCACTGTTGACGCGCATGTACGTTCCTCGTTTCTACGGGTGGCGGTGTGACAACGGGTGATGACGGTAAATGATGATAATGATGGATGGTGATGATGGGAAATCGCCATCGGTGATGGTGGATGACCAGGTGGGGTGACGCTGTGGATACTCGTTGCGGCGCGCCGGGACAGTGGGCCTCGACGGCTCAAACCGCGTGCGCGGCGCCGATTGGGGCATTATAGCGGGGGCGTTGTTGTTGGCGAAACCGACGGGTGGGGTCGCTACGAATTCGACCCTACCCGCCGGGAAACTGTCTACAACAAACTATGCGTGGTCCTGCCGGCCTGCCAGAACGGCGGCGTAATAGCGGCCCCAGTGAGGGCGGTTGCCGTCTATGTCGCTGAAACCGTACTCGTCGGAGAGCGTCCACGAACCATAGACGCCGCCGCTCTTGGCCGCGACGTTGGGGTCCGCGGCCAGCGCCGCCACGGCGCGGCCCACAAAGTAGGGCGTTTCCGAGGCGATAAAGTGCGGTTCGACTGTCGCGCCGTCGCGCCAATTGGCCTCGGTCACGCCAAAGAGTTCCAGCATGAATTCCGAGCGCAAGAAACCGGGCGACACCGCCAGCGCGGTCACGTTGTGCGGACGCAGCTCCTCCGCCATGCCGAAGGCCAGCCGGATCACCGCTGCCTTGGCCAAGTCATAGGGCAAGTTGCCGCGATAGGTCGGTTGGTCGCCGTCGGTGATCTCCACCACCAGCCCGCTGCCCTGGGCCACCAGCAGCGGTACGCCGAAGCGACTGGTGATCAAGTGCGTATGCACCGCGCGCGCCTGCATGAGCAGCACCTTGTCCAAGTCCAATTCCCAAAAGGGCTTGCCCCACTCGGTCAATTCGTCGCCGCCCCAGATGTCATTGACCAGGATATCCAACCGGCCCTGCTCGGCCTGTACGCGGGCAAAGAGCGCGGCCACCTGGTCGGGCACGCTGTGGTCCGTGCGCACTGGGATACCCACGCCGCCATACGCCGTCACCATCTCCGCGGTCTCGTCAATGGTCTCCGGCCTGCTTGCGCCGGAAGCCAGGTTGCCGCGCACACTGCGCCCGCTGCAATAGACCGTGGCCCCTGCTTCACCTAACATGCACGCAATGCCGCGGCCTGCGCCGCGCGTCGCCCCGGCAACCACGGCAATTTTTCCTCGTAACGGTTGCATCCCTTCCTCCTCGTCTCAGGTTGTTGGGTGGGTGGTACGTCCCCGTGCGCCTGCAATCGGCGATGCACGCCGGTGCTGCCGACCGCGTGTCGCCATTCGGCATGCGCGGACAATGCCGGACATGGTTGAAGCCATGTACAATAAGACTTAGAGAGCGGGCGTTTTGTTCCGCTTTGTTTGGCCAATCTCACGGCAAGGGCGTGCAGCTTGCGTGCGCCCGCCTGCATTATCCGGCAAGCACCAGAGAATCTTAGAGCAACCCTAGAGCAGAGGAACCGGACGGGATGAACGTCTTCGTCACAGGCAACAAAGGACGGATCGGGCAAGTTTTGCAGGCACAACTGGAGGAGGCAGGGCACACGGTCATCGGCTTCGACCGCGCCGACGGTCACGACATCATGGACGGCGCAGCGGTGCGCGCGGCTGCGCGGGGCTGCGACGCGGTGATCCACACCGCCGCGCTTTTGGGCCGGCCCGGCGAGAGCGACGACGATATCATGGCCGTGGGGGTGATGGGCACGTGGCATGTGCTCATGGCGGCCCAAGCCGCAGGCGCGCAGCGTGTGGTGAGCTTCTCCAGCGTCAACGCGATGGGCGTCTTCATGGGCCATGCCGCGCCCGACTACCTCCCCATTGACGACGACCACCCGCCGCGTCCAGTCTCGCCCTATGGCATCTCCAAGCGTTTGGGCGAAGACCTGTGCCGCTATTTCACCGGCGTTACCGGCATCCCCACCATCTGCCTGCGTCCGCCCGCAGTCTGGTTCCCGGACCGCTATGCCAAGGCCCTGGCTGCTTGGCAAGCCGACGAGGACGCGCAACGCACGCCCATCTGGGAATATGGCGCGTTCTGCGACGTGCGCGATGTTGCCGCCGCTGCGGTCTTGGCGCTCACTTGCCCCAACCCAGGCCACGTCACCCTCAACCTCTGTGCCGATGACATTGCGGCGACGCGGCCCAGCCGCGAGATGGCAGCATGGGTGCATCCCGATGTGCCCTGGCGCGGCGGGCCGGAATTCGACGCCGATCCCTTCCGCGCCCTCTTGGACAACCGCCGCGCCAAGGCGGTGCTCGGCTGGCAGCCGCGCTATTCTTGGCGCGGGCAGACGGCTACGCTAACACAAAGTTGAAGTTCGCCACCATCCCCTGGCTGTCGGTCAGGGTTTGCATGAGCAGCGAGGGATGGAAGATGGCGTCGCGCGCGTTAGCCGGTTCGTCTGGGAAATAGAGCTGTGTGGTCAAGATAGAGCCATATGCGGGCTGCACGCGCACATGGATGTGCCGCGTGCGGCCCGGATAGAGACCGGGCACGATGGTCTCCAACAGATAGCGGCCCTGGTCGTCGGTGAATTGATGGCCGCGCAGGCGGAAGCCGCGGTTATCGTAGACCCCGGCATCGTCGCACTGCCAGAAATCCAGCAGCGCCCCCGCGACCGGCGCGCACGCGGTGGTCAACACAAAGCCCTCGACGCGCAGCGGTGTGCCGACCATGCCCGGCTCGCGCAAGTTGGTGCGCTGGGGCGTATTGGGCGTATAGAACGGCCCCGCGGTTTGGGGGCGGGTCGGCTCATCGTCGTCGTCACAGGCGGGGGTGGGGGCCAACAGGGCTTGTGCCGACGGCGCTTGGTCGGCAAGCGCAGGCGCGGGCGGCTCCACTGCGGGAGCCGGTTCGGCAGCCGGCGGCGCCACCGGCACACACGCCGCCAACAGTGCGCCGGTGGGCAGTGCCCAGGCCGCGCGCAGCAGCGCACGTCGCGCAAGCGATTGTTCAGACATACGGTCCTCCTAAATAGGCGGGAAAGATTCCCCCGGCACCAACTTCGCAGTATGCCCAGTGTCGCGCGGCGCCGCGCCATACTCTGTTACCCGCCGTCCATTGAGCGCGGTTGAGTCCGCGCCCATCTCATTTGCGCCTACGGCGTCCCGGCGGTATGGTATAAGCCGACCGCGTTTGGGCCAAGGAAGAGCGTCATGCGCCTCATTGCCGACCTGCACATTCACTCCCATTATTCGCGTGCCACCAGCTCTGATCTAACGCTGGAGCAATTGGCGCGCTGGGCGCAACTCAAGGGTGTGCAGATCGTCGCCACCGGCGACATCGCGCACCCAGGCTGGCTGGAGGAGATTCGCGCCAAGCTGATCCCTGCCGAAGACGGACTGTTGCGGCTGCGCGATGACCTGGCGCACGCAATCGCCGCACAAGTTCCCGCAGCCTGTCGTGGGCCGGTGCGTTTTTTGCTGGGCGGCGAAATCAGCAACATCTACAAGCGTCACGGCGCGGTGCGGAAAGTCCACAACATGGTCTACTTGCCCACGTTGGAGGCGGTCGCCGCGCTGCAACAGCGGCTGGAAACCATCGGCAACATCCGCGCCGACGGGCGCCCCATCCTGGGTTTGGACTCGCGCGATTTGCTGGAGATCGTGTTGGAAATTGACCTGCGCGGCGCGCTGATCCCCGCGCATATCTGGACGCCCTGGTTTTCCATGCTCGGCTCCAAGTCCGGCTTCGACACGGTGGAGCAATGCTTCGGGGACTTGACGCCCCACATCTTCGCGCTGGAGACGGGGCTTTCCTCCGACCCGCCCATGAACTGGCGGGTCTCCAATCTGGACCGTTACACGCTGGTCTCCAACTCCGACGCCCATTCACCCCAGAAGCTGGCGCGCGAGGCGACGGTCTTCACCACCGAGCCGAGCTACGACGCGCTCTTCGACGCGCTGCGCAGCGGCGACCCGGCCCACTTCGGCGGTACGCTGGAGTTCTTCCCGGAGGAGGGCAAGTATCACCTGGACGGTCATCGCAAGTGCGGCATTGTCTGGGAGCCGGCGGAGACACTCGCCCATGACCTGCGTTGCCCTGTCTGCGGCAAGGAAGTCACCGTGGGTGTCATGCACCGGGTGGAGACGCTCGCCGACCGCCCGCCCGGCGGCAGACCGCCGCGCACTCACCCCTATACCAGCTTGGTGCCCTTGCCCGAAGTGGTAGGCGAGGTCTTGGGCACGGGCGCAGGGTCGCAGCGCGTGCGCCAGACGGTGGAAAAGCTGTTGGCTCGCCTGGGGCCGGAGTTGACCATCCTCCTAGACGCGCCGCCGGAAGAGATCGCGGCGACCGGCGAGACGCGCTTAGCCGAGGCGGTCACGCGCATCCGCCGCGGCGAAGTCATTGCCCAGGGCGGCTATGACGGCGAGTATGGCGTGATCCGGGTCTTTGGTCCTGGCGCTGCGCCGCCTACGACGCCCCAGTTGGGTTTGCTGGGCGAGCCTGCGCCGACAACACCCACGACGCGCCGCGCTACGCCACCTGCGCCACCGGCACAAGTCGCAGCGGCACAGGCCGCGCCCCAGCCGCCGGCATCCGCGCCCGACCTCGGCCCTCTTTTTGCCGCGGCGACAGTCGCCGAGCCTGCGCCGCGCACCGCCGCCCTTGCCGAATGGCTCGCCCGCCTCAACGACGACCAGCGCGCCGCGGTCACCTGTCATGACCGCAACCTGCTCATCGTCGCCGGGCCGGGCACGGGCAAGACACGCACGCTCACCGTGCGCATCGCCCACTTGGTGGCGCATCATGGCGTCGCGCCGGCATCCATTCTCGCGCTCACCTTCACCAACAAGGCCGCGGAGGAGATGCGCGAACGGTTGGCGGCGCTGGTGGGCGAGGATGCGGTCGCTGCCATGACCGTGGGGACCTTTCATGCCCTGGGCGCGGCGTTGTTGCGCGAGCACGCAGCTTTGTTGGGCTTGGCCCCCGACTTTGGCATTGCTACGGACGATGACAGCCTGTTGCTGCTGCGCCAAGCCGTGCCGTCGCTGAGCGAGCGCGCCGCCCGCGCCGCGCTGGACGCCATCAGCGCCGCCAAGAACAGCGCCCAGGACCCCGCCGCCGACCCTGACTTGGCGCCGACGGTCCAAGCCTATGTCGCAGCCCTGCGCGCCGCGCAGATGGTGGACTTCGACGATCTACTGCGGCTGCCGTCGCAGCTACTGCGTGAGTATCCCCAGGTTGCGGCGCAGCTGCACGCGCGCCTTCGCTTTATCTCCGTGGATGAGTACCAAGATGTCAACGCCGCGCAGGTGGAATTGCTGCGCCTGTTGGCTGCGGGTGGGGCCAATGTCTGCGCCATCGGCGACCCCGACCAAGCCATCTACGGCTTTCGCGGCGCGGACCACCGCTACTTCGCCCGCTTTGGCGAGGATTTCCCCGGCGCGCAGACCGTGCGCCTGCAACGCAGCTATCGCTCGCCCCAGGCGTTGCTGGACGCGGCAAGCCAGGTGATCGCAGCCAACCCCGATCGCGCCGCGCTTCGTCTACTCTCCGATTTCGGTCACGCCGTGCAAGTGGACATCTACACGGCGCCCACCGACCGCGCCGAGGCCGAGTATGTGGTCCACAGCATCGAGCGCGCAGTAGGCGGCACCAGCTACTTCTCGCTGGATTCGGGTCGTGTGGCGGGCGACGTCGGCCCCCCGCGCGGCTTCGGTGACTTTGCCGTGCTCTACCGGCTCAACGCGCAGAGCGCGCTCTTGGCAGAAGCCTTCGAGCGCTCCGGCATCCCCTATCAAGTGGTGGGCCGCGCGCCGTTGCGCGCGCATCGGGAGATTCGCAGCGTGTTGGCGTTGTTGCAGCTGGACGGGCCGGCAGCCCCGGTTGCAGCGGCGACGCTCCTGGCGCGCGGTCCAGCGGCCCCGGACGCGACCGGATTGGCGTGGCTTGCCGCGACCGTCGCACAGGAGGGAATCGGGGTGGCACTCGCCCACGCTGTGCGGGACGGTCCCTTCACCCCTGCGCAGCGGCGACGCCTTGCCGGGCTGGCGGCTTTGCGCGGCGATCTCCCCGCCGGCGGCTCCATTGCGGCGCGCATTCCCCTGCTCTTTG
>CAKZVN010000018.1 GCA_937922105.1 uncultured Litorilinea sp. | reverse complement strand
GACGGGGAAGTACCGGCCCGGCGAGCGCCAGGTGAGCGGCGCGCGCTCCGAGGAGGGCTGGGCCTATCCGGCGCGCTATTTCGCAGCCAACGCCGATGAGACGCTGGCAGTGCTGTTGGAGACCGCCGCGGCGGTCGGGCGCACACCGGCGCAGGTGGCGGTGCGCTGGACGCTGGAGCAGCCGGCGATTACGTCGGCGATCGTGGGCGCGCGCACGGTGGCGCAACTACGTGACAATCTGGGCGCCACAGGGTGGCGGCTGGAGGGAGAGTGGTTGGCGCGGCTGAACCAAGTCTCCCATCTGCCCGACCGCTACCCTGAATCCATGGAAAAGGACATGGACGCGCGGCGCAACCAGGCGGTCGCTGCCCCTAAAATCACGTTCTGACGTGAACTCGTCGCAAACTCGTTGTGGCAAGCCGGGAACAAATCCTTTCCGTGCCCCGTCATAGCCGAAGAACCGCAAGCGACGCAGGATTGTCCACTCGGACGCTGTCAAGACGGTTCGCAAGCAATTCACAGACAAGCAGGTATTTCGGAAAGGAACGATCCAATGCAGAAGGTATTTAGCCGCATCGTCTTCCCGTTGCTGGGGGCGGCACTGATTATCGGCACGCTCTTTATGGCTGGGGGAGCCGGCTGGCTGGCGGCACCCAATGCGCAGGCACAGGCTGTGCCCACGGCTTCCATCAGCGTGGCGGCTCCCGGCACCATCACCGTGGTGGGGGAGGGCAAGGTCTCGCTCAAGCCGGACATCGCGCGGGTGACCATCGGTGTCGAGACGGTGAATGTCTCCGTGCAGGAGGCGACCGCAGCTAACAAGACCATTGTGGAAGCGGTCTTGGCGGCGTTGCAGGCCGAGGGCGTGGCGGAGAGTGACTTGCGCACCACCGGTTTCAGCGTCTTTGCCGAGCGCTACGGCCCGGAGGGGATGCTGCCCGACAACGAGGTGCGCTACCGTGTCAGCAACAGCGTGTCGGTCACCATCCGCGATTTGGACAAGGTGGGCGCCATCATTGATGTCGCGGTGGACGCAGGGGCCAACAACATCTATGGTGTGGAGTTTGCGCTAGATGACACCAGCGTCGCCCAGTCGGATGCGCGCAGCGCGGCGATTGCCAATGGGCTGCAGAAGGCAACCGAGTTGGCGGAACTGTCCGGTGTGAGCCTGGGGCGTGTGGTCTCGATCAGTGAGGTCATCGGTGCCGGCGGCGGCTATTATGCGGGGACTTTCTCCGAGATGGCGCGCATGGGCTTCGGTGGCGGCGGTGGGGCGCCGATTGCGCCCGGTCAACTGGACCTGGTGATGCAGTTGCAGATCGTCTATGCCATCGCCGAATAATCCCGGCGCAGGCAAAACGACACACTCAGGAGGGCGGGGGGAGCGCCGGCGGCGTTCCCCCCGCTGTGTCTTGCCGTGGGATTTATGTGGTAAAGCCCTGAGCCAGGAGATAGCCGGCGAGGAGACCGGCGCTGAAGGAAGATCGTCAAGAGGCCGACAATCGCGAGGAACTTGATGATGTCGAGCAGCGGTCCGCCGGACGGCGGAGTGGGCGTACAGTGCATCGGTCTCCTCCGCTGGGGGCTAGGTCCGTGCATATCGGCAACGGACAGGGCGTAGAGGCCTGGTGCAACTTGTCGGGCGTCTTCGGCACTCCCGGCGCTGGGTCACCCCTCCTTGGGTTCGGTTGTTGTGAATCGGTTGGAAAGCACGTGCGGGTGTTGCGTTTCGACAATAACATAGATACATTTTGTTGTCAATGGGTTTTGCATAATTTTGTGTATGTTTGTTGTGCGCGTTGTGGGCTTGCTCCGGTCGCGCGATTCGACCATAATCGAAAAACACTGAGTCGCACCCAAGACCATTTGCATACCAAGAATTTGCATACCAAGAGAGGAGCCGGCATGCGCACGAAAACGTTAGGTCGCACCGGGTTGGAGCTTTCGATTGTAGGGTTGGGAACCGCCTTTTTGGGAATGCCCCGTTTGGATGCAAGCGCCGGGAGTTATGAGGCGTTGGTCACGACGCTGGACGAGGAGTTGGGCGTGCAGACGGTCCTGGCAGCCGTGGAAGCGGGCTGTACATTGATTGATACGGCGGCGCTCTATGGCGGCGGGCGCAGCGAGGAGATCATCGCGCGTGCCTTGGCGCTGCGCCCGGATTTGGCTGCGCAGGTGACGGTGACAACCAAGGTGGGGCGTACCCTGGAGGGCAACGACTATTCCTACGACGCGGTGCTGCACAGCGTAGACGCCAGCCTGCGCCGGTTGCAGATGGATCGCATCCCCGTGGTGTACATTCACGACGCGATGGGCGTTGATCCGGCGCTGGTCTTGGGCAAGGACCGCGCGTTGGGCGCGCTGCGCCGCTTACAGCAAGAGGGAGTCATCGGTTATATCGGCACTGCGGCGGACGATCCCCGCACCAATGCATTGTACATTGAGACCGGCGAGTTCGATGCCGCAGTGGTGCCGCGCGGTTGGAGTTTGATCAACCGGCACGCGGAGGAGCGCATTTTGCCTGCGGCGGTGCGTCACAACGTGGGCCTGGTGATTGCGACCTCACTGGAGCGCGGTCTCCTGGCGACCGGCCCACAGCCGGGCGTGACCTATTTCGACCGCACCTATAGCCCCGCTTGCCAGGCCCATGTGGGCAAGATTCAGGAACTCTGCCGCCGCTACGATGTGCCCTTGTTGGCTGCGGCTTTGCAGTGGGTGACGCGCCATCCCCAGATGACGACGACCATCCCTGGCGCGCGCTTTCCGCAAGAGGCGATTGCCAACGCCCAGGCAGCCCAGGTCCCCATCCCGGATGAATTTTGGCAAGAGCTGGCGCCGCTGGTGGTGCATTGGGAGGACGCGGTCGGCGTCATTTAGCGTTTGATCGCCAAGTAGCCGTCATTTTGAGGAGTGCAGCGACGAAGAATCCCGGCAGGTCTCCAGAGGGGGATGCTTCCCTTCACTGCGCTCAGGGCGGGCAGCTGCGCTCAGCATAACCATCTTCGCCATTTGGCAAACGAACCAGTTAGGCAACGGCATGGGTGGGCAGCATGGTTTCGGCAAAGTGGCGCAGCGCATCCAGGTGTTGCTGTGGGTGGGTGAAGCCGCTGCCCATGGTGTTGACGGTCAGGTGGGTAGCGCCGGCTGCGCGCCAGCCCTCGATGAGTTCGACCCAGCGTGAGGTGTCGCCTTGACCGTAGGCGAGGCGCGCTTCGATACCGATGTCGCGGCGGCTGCGCCCTGCCGCGGCGAGATGCACGTCCAGGGCGTCCAGGGCCGGTTGCGCTTCGGCAGCGGTGCGATAGTTGGGCATCCAGCCTGCGCCATAGTGGGCGAGGCGGCGCAGCACGGGGTCGGCGTGACCACCGAACCAGAGCGGGATTGGGCGTTGCACCGGCAGCGGGTTGAGACCGGCATCCGGGATGGTGTGCCACTGTCCCTGGAAGGTGACCAACTCCTGGGTCCACAGCGCGCGCAGGACTTGGATTTGCTCCTCGACGCGACGACCGCGGTTGGTAAACTGTTCGTTGAGTGCAATGTATTCCACTTGATTCCAGCCGATGCCGATGCCGAGCCGCAGCCGCCCGCCGCACAGGACATCCAGCGTGGCGGCTTGCTTGGCGACCAGCGCGGTCTGGCGTTGGGGCAAGATGATGATGCCGGTGGCAAATTCCAGCGTTGTCGTCACCCCTGCCATAAAGGCAAAGAGGACGAAGGGTTCCTGGAAGGAAGAGCGGTAGGTGTAGGGACCGCTCCAGCCGCCGGGCCGGTTGGGGTTGGCGCCCAAAACGTGGTCATAGGCGAGCACGTGGGTATAGCCCAGGGCCTCGACCGCTTGCGCGTAATCGCGGATGGCTGCGGGGTCATTGACGAATTCGGTCTGCGGATAGACGGCGCCGATACGCATTTAACTTCCTCCTGGTGTGGGGTTGGGGGGAATGGGCAGACTGTA
>CAKZVN010000017.1 GCA_937922105.1 uncultured Litorilinea sp. | reverse complement strand
AGGCGAAGCGGTCGGAGAGGTCGCGGTCAACGTTGTAACGATAGCCGCAACGGAAACAGCGGGTCGCGGTTTCGTCGTCCAGCCAGCCGCAATCCGGGCAGCGTTTGCCCATGACAGTTTCCGGCCCCTTTTCCTTGCGGAGCTTGGGCTTGGGGGCTGTGGTAGGGATTTCGAGCCACTCGAAGCGTTCTTGCATGGTTAGGGACTTTACCCGGGCGCGGGATTTTGTGCAAGTGCCGCGATCAGGCGGAAGAAGCTGGACGGGCACGACGCCGCGCCCAGTCGCGCAGCGCGCTGATCTCCTCTTGCATCATTTGGCTGAGCGGTACGGTATCTTGCAGCACTTCGAGCAGGTCGGTCATGGCAAGGGGACGACCTTTGTCGAAGGCTTCGTAGAGACCGGCAATGATGGCTTGTTCGATTTCGGCGCCGGAAAGACCGTCGGAAGCCATGGCGAGGGTGTGCAGGTCGAACTGCTGGGGGTCGCGGTTGCGTTTGGCGAGGTGGATGCGCCAGATTTCGGTGCGCTCGGTGGCAGAGGGCAAATCCACAAAGAAGATCTCGTCGAAACGCCCCTTGCGGACCAATTCCGGCGGCAGTTGGCTGACGATATTGGCGGTGGCGACGACGAAGACCGGAGCTTTTTTCTCTTGGAGCCAGGTGATGAAACTGCCGAAAACGCGTGCTGCGGTGCCGGCGTCGCTGACGTTGCTGGAGCCGACGCCGGAGAATCCCTTCTCGATTTCATCCACCCAGAGGACGACAGGCGCAATGCTCTCTGCCACGCGAATGGCAGAACGCAGGTTTTCCTCACTGGAGCCGACCAACGAAGAGAAGAGGCGACCCACGTCCAAGCGCAGAAGGGGCAAGCGCCAGGAGTTGGCGACGGATTTGGCAACGAGCGACTTGCCGCAACCCTGGACGCCGACCAGGAGGATGCCTTTGGGTTCGGGAAGGCCGAAGGCGCGGGCATCATCGTTGAAGGCGCGTACACGTTTGCGTAACCATTCCTTGAGGACGTTCAACCCGCCGACGCCGGTGAGCCGTTCGTCGCTGCTGTAGAACTCCAGCAGACCGCTTTTGCGGATGATCTGTTGTTTCTCTGCGGTGACCGCTTCGACGGCGTCACCGTCCAACCGGCCCCCAGCCTGGACGACAGCCTTCGCGATGGCGTTGGCGGCTTCAGAGGCGGTTAAGCCTAGACAAGCCTGGACCAGGCGACCGCGCTGGCGTTTGTCCAGATCAACCTGGATGGTTCCGCCGCGTGTGCCGGTGGCGATGATGTCGTCCAGGAGACGTTGGAGTTGGGCGGCGTCGGGAAGGTTGAAGTCAACGACGGTGACTTCCTTCTCCAACTCGGGCGGAATTTTGAGCACCGGGCCGAGGAGGATGAGGGTTTTGGCGCTGGCGGCGATGCCGAAGGCGACTTCGCGCAGGCGGCGCACGACGCCGTGGTCACGCAAGTAGGGATGGAAGTCGCGCAAGACCCAGATGCCGCCCTCCGGCGCATCCAGAATGTGGCTGAGGAGGGGAAGCGGGTCGCGCTTGCTGGTGTCGGCGCGCTGGGGGGTTGCGGCATTGGCGAGACCGGTGGTGACACTCCAGGTGTAGAGCGGTTTGCGCTGGGCCTGCGCCAGCGCTTCGATCTCTTGCAGCGCGCGCTGTTCCTCGGACGTGACGACCCAGAGGAGGGGATAGCGGGCACGACTGTAAAGGTCAAGTTCTTGGCGCATGGCGATGTCGTTTCCGGGCGGCGCGCAGGTGGCTTACTGCAAGTATTGGGAGTAGGGCCAGACTTTCCACGGTTCCAACTCTTGCCCGTTGACGTAGACCCGGGTAGAGGACCAACTTTGCGCGTATTCCCAGATGCGCCAGAAGCGGCGCAACTCGGCTTTGCGGAAGGTGACCCGATAGACGACGCGGCGGTTTTCGTCCAGGATTTGGCTGTAGCCGGGGAGCCGACGGCTGAGGCTGAGTACATCGTCGAAGAATTCGGAGCGGCTGTGCCCGAACTCCAGAATGAGATTCCAGCCGGGGTCTGCCACGGTGTCGTCTGTGTCCGCCGGTTCGGTGGGAGAGGGGACCGGCTGTGTGGCGACGGCGAGCATGTCGCGCAGGGGCTGTTCCAGAACGGGACGCAGATCGGGCTGGGGCAAGGCGAGTCGCAGACCGCGGTGGGCCGTGCGCCAGGGTCGAGGGGCGCGTGCCTCGTCGCTGAGCGCAGCCAAGCCATAGGCGAGCGGCTCTGCACCCAACGTAGCCGCCAGGGAAGACAGGCGTAGCTTGAGCAGATCGGGCGCGGGTACGCTCGGCGCGAGTTTCCATGCTTCTAGGAGTGTGCCGAGGAGTGGGGCATCCAACGGTGTCTGGAGGAGGGCTAGGTGTCCCAGGCTGATGCCGAACAGGGTAGGGTCGGCCGCGCCGGTGCGTAGCCAGGCCGCGAGTTGGCTGCCCTGCTGCGCCAGCCAAAGCGCAAGGTGGAGAGCGTAGCTACACCAGGGGTCGCGACGCCAGGTAGGTGCAGCTGCGAGCTGTACGAGGCGTGCAGTGGCTTGTTCACGCAAGTCGGCGTCGGTGAGCAGATGGACTTCCAGGTTGGCGATATAAAGGCGGCGATAAGCAGGCGGCGCAGGGGCCGCCGGATCGTTGGCCCACTCCAAGAAGGCACGCCGTTGACCGGGCGTGAGACCGGAATAGGCGACGCCCGTGGCAGGCACATCCGGCTGGGCAGTGCGTGCAACATGGAGCGAGAGGTCAACAGCTGCAACGTCGTCCGGTTCGTGGTCCGGCTGTCCCAGGAGTGTGATAGGGAGTCCATCGGCGCGATCCAGCACTTCTGCCAGCGGGGCGGATTCGCCTACGACGCGCAGGAGCGCGGGGACGGACTGGCGCGGTAATACAGCAGCGGTCTTGGCGGTCATGTGTCGTGAGCCGGATTCACAGTCGGGCAAACGCCCCAGGACGATTACCGGAGCGATCCGGTTGAATGATACAATCGAAAGAGCCAGGGTGAAAAACGAAAGGAACCCGATGGGATGACACGGACGTGGAAGGTTGATTTACACGCGCATACGATCTATAGCCGCGACTGTTTGACGCGACCGGAGGCGCTGATCGAGCGCGCGCGTGCGCGTGGGCTGGATAAGATTGCGATCACCGAGCACAACAATCTCACCGGCGCGCTGGTGTGTAAGGCGCTGGCGCCCGAGTTGGTGATCGTGGGCGAGGAGATCAAGACGACACACGGTGAACTGATTGCCTATTTTGTGCGTGAGGAGGTGCCGAAAGGACTATCTCCGGAGGAGACTATTCGGCGCCTGCGTGACCAGGGTGCGGTGATCAGCGTCCCGCATCCGCTGGACTCCTTGCGCAGTTCAGCCATGGGCCGGGAGAATGTGCTGGCAATCATGGAGCAGGTGGATGCCCTGGAGGTACGCAATGCGCGCTGTGTGCGTGCGCGCGATAATTTGGACGCGGCAGAGTTGGCGCGCGCACACGGCAAACTTGTCACTGCGGGCAGTGATGCCCATACCCTGGCGGAGGTGGGCCGGTGTTATGTGACCATGCCCATCTTTGAGGATACGCCGGAGTCGTTTTTGGCGGCGCTGCGCCACGCTCAGCCGCAGGGAACGGAAAGCCCGTTTTGGCCCCATTTTGCCAGCACGTATGCTAAGTGGCGCAAGCGTTTTTTCCCGGTTGCGCTAGAGGGATATGCTTGATCGCGTGCCTGTGTTTATTCTCATGCCAGGCCCACTTGGTGCGGCTATGGCCCAGGTTTAGGAGTGCGTATGCTGATTCGCGAAGTGGTGGTGACCGGTCAAAATGAAGTGTCGCTGCAAACGCGGGAGATTGACCCGGCGGCGCTGGGGCCGGGCGATTTGTTGATCGAAACCGAGGCAACGTTTATCAGCGCGGGAACAGAGCTTGCCAACTATACGGGGAAGGAGCCGCGAGTTTTCATCCCGGGGCAGTGGTGTACCTACCCGTGGCGATCGGGCTATGCCAACGTGGGCGTCGTGCGCGCAGCCGGGCCGGGAGTCACGCGGGCACAGATCGGGCAGCGGGTTTTCACCTACGGCAATCATGCGTCCCATGTGATCTTCAACCAGGCGCGCTTGGTGATTGCGGTGCCGGAGGGGATGGAGGCGGGTTTGGCCGCGGCGACGCGCATGGCAGGCGTGGCGCTGACGGGGATCGGTGTCAGTGAGATTCGGGATACGCCCTGGGTGGCGGTCTTTGGGTTGGGCATGGTGGGGAACTTGGCAGCCC
>CAKZVN010000016.1 GCA_937922105.1 uncultured Litorilinea sp. | reverse complement strand
ATGGAGCGCTGTTGGATCAACTCGCCATAGGCGCGCAGTTGATCGCGCAGGCGTTGGAAGACGGGTGACTCCGCGTCGGCGGCGGTAAAGGTGAGGCGCTTGGCGCGGTCCGGCTTGATGGCGCGCGCGATCTCGATGGCTTCATGGCGCAGTCGCGTGCGCCACATCTCGTCCACCACCTGGACGCGGCGCTCCGCCACAGCCCACCCCACCATCGCCAAAAACAAAGCCAAGATGAGGATCCAGCGATAGGCCTGGCGATAGAGGCGGTCTAGTAAGTTCTGAATCGAGGCATCGTTCATCGCCTATTAGTTCCTAACCCCTTCTGCTCGCCAAAGAGTCATCAGCCTCAATAGGTCGTCATGCCGAGAAGTGCAGCGACGAGGAATCCCGGTCTTGACGACCAGAGTGGGGGACGCAGACTCAGCATATGATCGTTGCGCCATCTGATCATCGTCAAGTTGTCAAGGGCACGCGCGGACCGTGAATGCCTGAGGGGCCGCAACGGGTTGACGCATACGGCGCAGACGCCTCCATGCCGTCAAGACGGAAGCTCCCGGGGCAGTCTTGCACGTCATACGGACCGGCGCAATGCAGGCCCAGTCTATCAATCTGAACGGCAGTATACCTTGCCGCGGCAATTGTGGCTACTGTCGTTTGTCGCACATTATTCCGCCCATCGCGGACAAATGTCGCGCAAAGAGTAACACGGGCATACGATGCGCGCCGCGCCCCGGCAACCGAATGACGAATGTCCTGTCAAAGCGGGGCCAACTACCCCTTGTGCGCGGGCGCAAACGCGCTACACTCATAGATACGTCTAGTGTCCGCGGGCGGCGGGCGCTACTTGCCCGCTCCCCAACCGGCTCCCTGTCCCGTGCCAATCCCATGTGTTTTCTGTTCCACAGCTCAGCGAGGAGATGTCATGGAAAACCTCAAGACCCTCTATACGGCGATTGTGGAAGGCGACGCCAAGACGGCTAAGGCCGTTGCCGAAAGCGCCATTGCGGCGGGCGTCCCCCCTCAACAGTTGCTCAACGAGATCATGATCCCGGCTATGGACGAAGTAGGCCGTCTCTTTGAAGCCAACGAGTATTTCGTGCCGGAGTTGCTCATCTCGGCGCGCGCCATGAAGTGGGCGTTGGAAGTAATCAAGCCACACCTGATCGCCGGGGGGGCACAGCCCGCTGGCCGCGTCGCCATCGGCACCGTCAAGGGTGACCTGCACGACATCGGCAAGAACTTGGTCGCTGCCATGTTGGAAGGCGGCGGCTTCGAGATCATTGACCTGGGCGTGGATGTGGGCGCCGATCAGTTCCTGGAGGCTTACCGCACCAAGCAGGTGGACATCGTCGCGTTGTCCGCGCTCTTGACCACAACCATGCCTTCCATGAAGCAGATCATTGACGAGTTCAAGGCGGCGGGCGTGCGCGACAAGGTCAAGATCATCGTGGGCGGCGCGCCGGTCACCGCGGAATACGCCGGTGAAATCGGCGCCGACGGCTACAGCGAAAACGCCAGCAGCGCGGTCACATTGGCGCGGTCGCTGGTGGGCGCGGGGTAGCCGCCATGCACCCGCTGATGGCTCGACTGGCGGCGACGGCCCCGGTCATCACCGACGGGGCATGGGGCACTCAGTTGCAGGCGCGCGGGCTACCCATCGGCGCGTGCCCCGACGCCTGGAATCTCACCCACCCGGAACAGGTACAGGCCGTTGCCGCGGCCTATGTGGCTGCGGGCAGCCGCATCATCTTGACCAACACCTTCGGCGCCACCCGGATCAACTTGGCGCGTCACGGCCTTGCCGATCAAGCGGTCGCCATCAACCGCGCCGGCGCCGAACTCTCCAAAGCGGCAGCGGGCGACCAGGCCCTGGTCTTTGCCTCCATCGGCCCCTCCGGCAAGATGCTTATGCTGGGCGAAACGAGCGCAGAGGAACTCGCCGCGGCCTTTGCCGAACAGGCGACCGCGCTGGCAGCAGGCGGCGCGGACGGCATCGTCGTTGAGACCATGAGCGACCTGGACGAGGCGCGGCTGGCATTAGCCGCAGCCAAAGCCACCGGTCTCCCTGTGGTGGTGAGCATGACCTTCAGCGCGGGCAAGGCCAAGGACCGCACCGTCATGGGTGTAACGCCCGAACAGGCCGCGGTCGCGCTGGAGGAAGCCGGGGCCGATGCCGTCGGCGCCAACTGCGGTCTGGGCATCGAGGAAGTTGTGCCCATCTGTGCGCGCCTGCACGCCGCGTCGGCGCTGCCCATCTGGATCAAGCCCAACGCCGGGCTGCCCGTCTTGGTGGACGGCGTGGCGCGCTACAATACCGGCGCGGCCGAGTTCGTCGCCCATGTACCTGCGCTATTAGCGGCGGGCGCGAGCTTCATCGGCGGCTGCTGCGGCTCCACGCCTGACTTCATCCGCGCCCTGGCCGCCACTGTGGCAACGGGCGCGCCCCAGGAGGCCCCCTCATGAACGCCCGTGAACGCTTTCACGCGATGATGCACTATTTGCCGCGCGACCGCGCGCCCATCATGGACTTCGGCTTTTGGGCCGAGACGCTGGTCATCTGGCAAGACCAGGGCTACCCCGCCGGCGCGGACCCCGACCTCTTCTTCGGCATGGACCCCCAATGGGCCGAATGCGGCGGTATCGTCGGCCTTTGGCCTGAATTCCCGGAGATCGTCATCAAGGACCGCGGGGCAACCGAAGTCGTTCAACAAAAGGATGGGGCCATCGTCGAGCGCGGCAAGTTCCTCGGCTCCATCCCCCGCCACTTGGCCCACACGCTGCAAGACCGCGCCACCTGGGCCGAGTCCTATGCCCCGCGCTTGCGCGCCCAGGACCCCCTGCGCTTCCCCGGCAAGGCGACCTGGGCCATGCTCCTGGAGGAGTGGACGCGGCCCGACCGCGACTATCCGCTCTTTATTCGCGCCGGGTCGCTCTATGGCGTGGCGCGCAACTGGTTTGGGCTGGAGCGCATCTCCGAGATCATCTACGACGACCGCCCGCTCTTCGAAGAGATTGTAGCGACGCTGGCGGATGTGAGCATTGCCGTGCTCGAAAAAACGTTGGGCGACGGTGTGCGCCCGGAAGCCGCGCTCATGTGGGAGGATATGTGCTACAGCGGCGGGCCGCTGCTTTCGCCCAAACTCTTCCGGGACATCTTGGTTCCCCACTACAAGCGCATCACCGCCACCTTGCGCCGCTATGGCGTGGATATCGTGATCGTGGACTGCGACGGCAAGATTGACGCCCTGGTTCCCCTGTGGCTGGAGGCGGGCGTCAACACCATGTTCCCCATCGAGGTGGGCAAATGGGGCGGCGACCCGGTCGCCTTCCGCGCCCGCTACGGCAAAGAGCTGCGCCTAATCGGCGGTGTGGACAAGCACATCCTGGCTGCGGGCCGCGACGCCATTGATCGCGAGATTGACCGGCTCGCCCCATTGGTAGAGGAGGGCGGCTATATCCCCACGCCCGACCACCGCGTGCCGCCGGACGTGCCGTTGGCAAACTATCTCTATTACTTGGAACGGGCCAAATCCGTTTGGGGCCGCGGCTTGCCCAATCTCCTGCCGACCGGACGGATCGAAGCGGCACTGGTTGCCGTGTGAGGGAGGGGTCCATGCGCTATAAGCTGATCAGCTGTGAGGTCTTCTACCGCGAGATGTGCGCGGTGATCGCCCAAGCGCCCCATATGGTGGACGTAGAGTTCTTGCCCAAAGGGCTGCACGACATCGGCGCCAAGGGGATGTCGGCGCGGCTGCAAGCCGTCCTCGACGCGGTGGACGTTACGCTCTACGACGCGATCTTGTTCGGCTATGGACTATGCAACAACGGCCTGGTGGGGCTGACCGCGCCTGCCATCCCGCTGGTAATCCCGCGCGCCCACGATTGCATCACCCTCTTCCTGGGCAGCAAGGAGCGCTATCAGGAGTACTTCACCGCGCACCCCGGCGTCTACTTCAAGACATCGGGCTGGATCGAGCGCGGCGCGCCCACAGGCGAGTTGAGCCAGCTGTCCATCCAGCATCGCACGGGGATGGACCGCAGCTATGCCGAGTTGGTGGAAAAGTATGGCGAAGACAACGCCCAATATCTGTGGGAGATGCTGGGCAACCACCACCGCAACTATAGCCAATACACCTTTATCGAGATGGGGATCGAGCCGGACGACCGCTTCGAGCGCCAGACCGAAGCCGACGCCGCAGCCAAAGGCTGGGCCTATGCCAAAGTGCAGGGGGACATGGGGCTAATCCGACGCTTGCTCCACGGCGAATGGCACGCGGACGAATTCCTGGTCGTGCCGCCAGGGTGGCGCGTGGTGGCGCGCGTCAACGAGCGGATCATTGACGCCGTGCCGCCCGCCACAGCGTAGACCATCGTTGCAGGCGGCCCGCCGGTGTGCCGTATGCCGACCCACCACGACGCGGGCTGCTTGCTCCTATCACAAGGGAGTTGCCCATGAACAGTCGCGAACGGGTCTTGGCGTCGTTGCGCCTACAACCGCCTGACCGCATTCCTTTCGACTTTGCCCTGGGCTTTTCGCCCTATCAACTGGCCCAATTTCGCGCCCGCACCGGCGCCGACGACCCCGACGACTATTTCGGGACCGACATCCGCGGGGTCAAACTCGGCCCGACGCGGCTGCGTACCGACTTCTCGGCTTATGTGGGCGAGTTGCCCCCCGGCGCCTATACCGACGAATGGGGCAAGGCCCACATCCCCACCAAGAGCGACCACCTCTACCACGCGCACTTGGAGGGCTACATCTTTCCCATGCGCAACCTGCAAACCGCGCAGGACGCGCTGGACTATCCCCTCCCCGACATCGAAGCGGAGTATCGCTACGCCACCCTCCCCGCCCAAATTCGCGGCTACCATGACCGCGGCTTAGCCGTGGTGGCGCATATGCAGGTTACCATCTTCGAAGTGGCTTGGTATATGCGCGGCATGGAGGCGCTGCTCATGGACTTCCTGGAGGATTCGCCCTTTGCCGAGACCTTGCTGGACCGCATCACCGCCAAGCGGGTGATCCAGGCGCGGCGCTTTGCCCAACTCGGCCCGGACGTCATCATGTTGGGCGACGACGTGGGCACGCAGCGCGGCCTGCTCATGAGCGCGCGACTCTGGCGCAAATGGCTCAAACCGCGCCTGGCGGATGTGATCGCCGCGGCGCGCCAGGCCAACCCCGACGTGCTCATCGCCTATCACACCGACGGCGATGTGACTGCGCTGGTCCCGGAGTTGATCGAGATCGGCGTGCAGGTCCTCAACCCGGTACAGCCCGAGTGCATGGACCCCTTTGCCCTCAAGGCCCAGTATGGCGACCGCTTGGCCTTTTGGGGTACGCTGGGCACTCAGTCCACGCTCCCCTTCGGCACACCCGACGACGTGCGCCGCGACATCGAGCGCCGCATCGAGATTGTGGGCAAAGGCGGCGGGTTACTGCTTGCACCCACCCACATGGTGGAGCCGGAAGTGCCGTGGGAAAACATCTTGGCCTTTGTGGAAACGGTCAAGACCTATGTCCCCAGCTGGCGCAGCGCCCCGACCCTAGAAACGACCGCCGCGCCATGACCACCCACACCATCACGCTGCAACCCACCGGGCACACCCTCCGGGCTGCAGCAGGCACTCCCTTGCGCGATCTGCTCTTTGAGCAAGGCGTGGAGTTTCCCTGTGGCGGGCAAGGGCGCTGTCGCGGCTGTAAGGTGCGCGTCGTCGCCGGGGAGGCCCCGCTCACCCCGGCTCAGGAGGCGCGCCTTACCGCCGCCGAGATCGCGGCAGGGTGGCGGTTGGCCTGTCAGTTACCCCTGCAGGGCGACTTGACGCTGGAACTGCGCCAGTGGGATGCAGCCATCCTCAGCCACGAGGGCGACTTCGCCTTTACCCCGCGGCCTGGGCTGGGCGTCGCCATAGACTTGGGCACGACAACCCTGGTGGCGCAGTTGCTGGATTTGCAGACGAGTCAGGTGCTGGCGGTACGCACCGCGCTCAACGCACAGGCGCGCCACGGTGCGGATGTGATGAGTCGTATCGGTTTTGCCGTGCAGGACGACGGTCAAGCTCTCCTAACTGCGACCATCCGCGACCAAATCGGCAAGCTGGTCCACGACCTGATCTTCGCCGCGCAGGTGGAGCCGGGCCGCGTGCAGGAGGCGGTCGTCGTGGGCAATACCGCCATGCACCACCTCTTTTGCGGCATTGATGTACGGCCCCTGTCCCAAGTACCCTTTGCGCCCGTGGACGACGGCTTGCAGGTGCTGGACGGCGCGGTGCTGGGCCGACACGCCATGCCCGGCATGACCGTGCGTTTCTTGCCCTGTCTGGGCGGCTTTGTGGGCAGCGATCTGCTGGCGGGCGTCTTGGCGACCAACCTGGACCGCCGCGAGGAACTG
>CAKZVN010000015.1 GCA_937922105.1 uncultured Litorilinea sp. | reverse complement strand
TGGGTGTGCTCCAGAACACCGGCGAGGCAACGCCCCGCCCCTCTCCAAGCAAGGAAAGCGCGCAATCCCTTCCCCGGATCAGGGGAGGGTGGGAGTGGAGGCGTCGCCGGTCAACAAGCTGGGACGCACTTGCCAAGCGTGGGGCGCGTAGGCGAATGTGCGGCAGCCCCAGGTGGAGAGGCGTGAACGCGTGGATCGTGCCGTGCGGATAGTGGGGACAGTTCTATGGGCTGCGCTGCTGCTGGGCGGGTTGGTCGGGTTGGCTGCGTGTGCGCTCGAGCCTGCCCCGCCCCAAGACCCCTATGCCCGCTATCGGCCCGCGGTCAAGCCGGAGTTTCAGCGCGATTTCGAGCGCATGGACAAAGCCCCGCGCTACGCCATCTCCGTGGTCTTGACACCCACCGCCGAAGTCTTGACCGGCAATGCCGAGGTACTGGTCACCAACTACAGCCCCGATACCTGGCGATATCTCCTCTTCCGGCTCTACCCCTCCTTGCCCCAATACGGCGGTGAGATGGTGGTGCAGAGTCTCTTGGTCAACGACCAACCCACCAGTTTTGTCTACCAAGCCGCCAACACCGCGCTGCGCGTCGACTTGGCCCAGCCGTTGCCGCCGGACGGTCGCGTGACCGTGCGCCTCAGTTGGCGCTTGTCCATCCCACGCTGGTCGGACAACTCCGGCGTCTATGCCCTCTTCGGGCGCAGCCAGCAGATGATCAGCCTGCCCCTCTTTTACCCGTCGCTGGCGGTCTATGAAGCCGATGCGCGCCTAGGCGTGGGCAGTTGGTGGCAGGAGATGGGCACTGCGCGCGGGGATGCCGCCTTCAACGTGGCGTCGCTCTTTGTGGTCACCGCGACCTTGCCCAGCGCGCAAGTGCCTGTGGCATCCGGCACGCTGGTGCGCTCCACCGTGCTGGACGATCTCAGCACCGAGTATGTGTGGGTCACGGGGCCGTCGCGCGAGTTTGTCTTGCACATGAGTCCCCTCTTCCAGGCCGCGACCGTGGAGACGTACGGCACGCGCGTGGTGAGCTATTGGCTGCCGGGCCAAGAAGCCGCAGGCCGCGCCGCGCTGGACTATGCCGTGGGCGCGCTGCGCATCTACAGCGACTATTTCGGCGCATACCCATTCCGCGACCTGCGCGTCGCGCCCGCGCCCATCAACTTCCGCGGCATGGAATATCCCCAAGTCGCGCTCCTGGGCGTGGAACTCTATACGCGCTTCCAAAACAATCTGGAGATTCTCACCGCGCACGAAGTGGCCCACCAGTGGTGGTATCAAATTGTCCACAATGACCCGGTCAACGCGCCGTGGCTGGACGAGGGGCTAGCCGAGTACTCGGTGGGCGTCTACTTTGCCCATCTGCGCGGGCAGCGCGCGGTTGCCCAACTGCGCCGCCTGCGCTGGCAGACACCGCTGGACTTGCTGCGTAACCGTGATCTGGACACGACGCTCAACCGCGCCGTCGGTGACTTCGAGAACAGCAGCCAATATGAAACGGTGGTCTACGGCAAAGGCGCGCTCTTCTATGCTCGGCTGCACGACATCTTGGGCGAGCGGCGCTTTCGCCGGCTGTTGCAAGATTACTTGGCGACCTATCGCTACGAGATCGTAAATACGGAGCAGTGGCGCGCCGACTTGAAACGGTTGCAACTGCCCCAAGTAGACGCGCTGCTGGACGATTGGGTTGGCCCCGCGACACCCGCGCTGCCGCTGCCCACGCCGTCGCCCACGCCCGCCGACAGCACGGTGGAGCCGATTGGCCTGCGCCCTTGAGACCACCCAGGATTGGTGAACGTTGACCGATAAATCGGCGAGGGTGCCGGACCGCCCTGGATTGAAGCCCTGGGCGACAGAACGACGCCCCCGCCAGCGGGCCGGCTTCAGACGACAATCAGCCCGTTTGTGTGGACGTGGTCCATAGCCGGGCACTCTACCATCCGGTGGTCGCAGCCACGACTCACCGGGGAGTTGATCAACCTACAGTGACCGGCTGCGCCGCACGCGCAGGGAGGGAAACATGGCAACAACCGTACAGATCGGCGGCGTGCGCTGCCACATTGTCAGCGACGGGTTAAATCTATCCGACGGCGGCGGCTTTTTCGGCGTGGTGCCGCGGGTCATGTGGGAACGGGTGATCGCGCCCAACGCACGCCACCAGATTCCCGCCGACGACCGCTGCCTGCTCATCGAGTCGGACGCAGGCTTGGTCCTGGTGGATACAGGCAACGGCGATAAGCTGGGCGAAAAGCAGCGCCAAATTCTGGGCGTGGGCGAACGCCGCGCGCGGCTGCTGACAGACATGGCAAGCGTGGGCTTCCACCCCGAAGACGTGGATGTGGTGATCTTGACCCATTTCCACGGCGACCATGCAGGCGGCGCCACGCGCTGGGACACGCCCGACGGCAGCCCCGGCGCGGTCGTCCCCACCTTCCCGCGCGCGCGGTACATCGGGCAGCGCATTGACTTAGCCGAAGCCAGTTTTCCCAACGAGCGCACCGCCGCGACTTATAAGGCCGACAACTGGCAACCCCTTTTGGCTGCGGGCCGGTTGGAAGTCGTGGACGGACCACAGCGCATCGGCAGCCAAGTTCGCACCGAGATCGCGCCGGGTCATACCGCAGCCATCCAGGTGGTGTGGGTGCAAGACCGCGGCGAGAGTCTGCTCTTCCTCACCGATGCGTGTAGCTGGGCCGTGCATCTGGACCGCTTGGCCTGGGTTCCCTCCTTCGACATCTTCCCCATGACCAGCATCGAGACCAAGCGCACGTTGCGTCGCCATGCGCTGGAGCGCGATGCGCTGCTGGTCTTCCAGCACGACGCGCAGGTCGTTACCGGACGGCTCGTCTCCGGCCCGCGCGGACCGGAGGTACAGCCGATCCTCACCAAAGAGGCATGGAGCGATCCGTTACCGACGGTCGTAGGAGCTTAACCCAAGCGCGCAACCAGGTCCGGCGCGTAGTGCGCCGTCTGCAAGCGCAGGCGCACCAGCGCCAGCTCTTTGGCTTTGGCTTCCAGCATGATGTCAAAGCTAGGCAATCCGGCCCGCCCTGCCGCGCGCAGGAAGTCAATAAACTCGAAGGGATGGATGAAGTCGCTGTGTTGATTGGGCAGCGGCAATTGGAGTTGCTCACGACCGTTGCGACGCGTGCGGCGTAGCTCGGTGCGCGGGCTGCTGAAGTGAATCTTGGGTTGCTCGCCGGGGGGCCAACTCCCCAGGCAAGCAGCCAGGGCGTCCATCAACTCCAGCCCCGTGGGGTTGTGGCAGCGGTGATGCAAGACATCCAAGACCAAGCGCACGCCCGTCCGTTTGTGAATCCAGAGCAGATCGGCCGCGCCAAAGGCGCGGTCGTCGTTTTCCAGCGCCAAGCGGGCGCGCACGCCGGGTGCCAGCGTGTCATACGCGCGCGCAAAGCGGCTGCGCGCGGTCGCGGGGTCACCGTGCGCGCCGCCCACATGCACCACCACGACCGCTTCGCGACCGAGTCCCATCGCGTCCAGCAAGCGCGTCGCCGCGTCCAATTCCTGGCGCGCGCGGCGCAGTTGGTCCGGGTCGGGGCTGCTCAGCTGGACGTAGAAAGCCGGATGCAGCGTCAGGCGCATCTGGAGCCGGCGCGACAAGTCGCCCAGCGCAGCCAACTCAGTCGCGCACTCCTCGATCTGATGATGGAACTGGGGTAGATCGGGGTGGGTGAGGTAAGGGGCAAGGTTGCCCGCCAGCCGGTAGAAACGAATGGCATGGCGGTCCAGATAGACCAACAGATCGCGCAGATAGGCTAGGCTGACGCTCAAATGGGGCTGCTGTGACGGGCGTCGCGTGTCCGCGGCGCGTAAAGGCGCGGCAACAACCTTGACCGGAATGCCCAGGCGATACAGATGCATGGTGGGATTGTAGCACAGAGCCTGTCCCCATCCGAGAGCGGCGAACTTGCCGGCGGGGACGGGCAAGGGCGCCGATTGTTGCGGCGCGGCTGCAACCTTTTGGCCGCGCCTGCGTACTGTTGTGTACGTGACGATGGACCGCGTAGCAACGGGCCTGAAGAATCGGCGGGCGCTACCGCGCCGGCCCAACACAGAAAACGTTGTCAAGGAGGAAACGAGCGATGAATCACAACCCGCAACCCTCAGCGCCGGGCGACTTCCCGACCCCGGCTGAACATACCACCCACACGGCTGCCGATGGGGCCGCCGGCGGGGAGACGGAAATCATGTCGGCACCGGCAATGCAGGCCGACCGCTTGGCGCCGGATTCTCATGTAGAAAAGGACGCAACCGTGAACGACACCCTGCACACCTCTGTACAACCCGAGACCACCGAGCGGAACACCGCACAGGCCGCGCCTGGTGTGGAGATTCCGGTCAACAACGACCCGGCTGCGCAAGCGCCGCGCAGCGCGCCGATCCGGCGCATGCTCTATCGCCATCCCAGCGACCGCGTGCTGGGCGGCGTCTGTAGCGGGCTAGCCGATTTCACCGGCCTGGATGTAGCGCTCATCCGCATTCTCTGGTTTGTGGCGACGTTTGCCACGGGCGGCGGCGGCCTCTTGGCCTACGGCGCGCTGTGGCTGCTCTTGCCGGTGGGAACTACCGATCAAGGACAAGTGCGCCCGCCCGCGCTGGAGTTGAACGAGCGCAACCTGGGGCGCGCAGCTCTGGTGCTCATCGGCTTGGGTGTGCTCTGGCTGTTGGCGAACATGGGCGTGTTGCCCTGGCTGTGGAACGGCTTCTGGTGGGTGATGACCATGGTCTTTTGGCCGTTGCTGCTCATCGGCGTGGGCTATATGATCCTACGCTACACCGGGCGCGGCGAGTTCAACTGGGACTGGCGCAAGTCGGCGGAGCAGGCCAAACAGTCTGTAAGCGAGCGCCTGCCCAGCCGGGAGAACATGAGTGAGCAAATGCGCGCGGCGCGGGCACGCTTCCCGCTCAAGCGCAGCCGCACCGACCGCATCTTCATGGGCGTGTGCGGCGGGATCGGGCGACGCCTGGGCATTGACGCCAACCTGGTGCGTCTGGTCTGGGCTGCGTTCAGCGTCGGCAGCATCGGCGTGGGCGTGTTGATCTACGTCTTAGCCGGTCTGCTCTTGCCGGAGGAGCCGCGCTTCGACCCCGCGCTGAACGAGCAGGGCGAGCCGGTGCAAGTCATTGACGTCAAGACTACGCGGGTCTAGGCATCACCACGGGACGCGCCGGTCCAATCGGCATTGCAACGAAACCATACGTGGGCGGGCCGGGGGAGTTCTCCCGGCCCGCTGTGCATTTACCGCCACAAGGCCGCGCGTGGTGTATGATTATCCGTAGACGAATGATACAGGGAGAAAGCGAGGCGATGGAACATGAATCCCTGGATTGTTGCGGCGGTGGGCGGTGTGATCGGCCTCGCCGTGAGTGCGCTCTATACCTATCTCTTTGCGCCCGCACCGGAAACGACGCTGGACGGGCGCTACCAATCGCGCTGGGACTGGGCACTGGCGGAAGGGGAAAAAGCCGCAGCCGCGCGTGAAGCCGAACTGCGCGCCCAATTCGAACGGGCCAAGTTGCCGCCGCCCAAACCTGCCACCACAGAATCAAACACGCCGGAATCCCCCGCGCCGCCGGCACAGGGCACAGCTTGATGGACTACAGTCCGCTCTTGACACCCCTGCAGTATGCTGGACGCGGCGACCGGACCACTCAGCGTGCGGGCTGGCAGGACGGGCAAAAATGGGTCGAGCGTTGCGCGATCACCATGCGCGCAATGGGAGTGGCGCAGCGCGGGCAGGGCAGCCCGGTGCGCCGAAAGACTTGATGCTCCTCTTGGAACCCGCCCGGTGCGCCGCCTGGACGCAAATAGTTTTGCAGCCCGCTGCCGCCCAGGCTGCTCCCCTGGCGGGCGATCCCCTCGGTTAATACCGCCACGATGGCTGCGTGCAGCTCTTGACACGCAGTTGCATCCAAGTCCCCACCAGGCTGCGCCGGATGAATCCCGGCGCGGTGCAAGGCCTCGTCGGCGTAGATATTGCCCACGCCCGCGACCACCGCTTGGTCCAGCAACAGGGCTTTGACGGCGGCGCGGCGCCTCGCCAGGGCATGCGCCAAGCTCACCGGGGTGAAGTCGTCGCTCAACGGCTCCGGTCCCAGCTTAGCCAGAACGGTCTCCGGGCGGCGCGTCAACCAGATGCGCCCGAATTTGCGCGGGTCCATATAGTGGAGGCTGCGCCCGTTGTCCAACACCAGGAGCACATGCGTGTGCGCGCCGGGCGTGGCGTTACCGGGCAGCATGAGCAACTTGCCAGTCATACGCAGATGGACGATGAGCGTATAGTCGTCGCTCATGCCCAAGAGCATAAACTTGCCGCGGCGACCGAAACTCGTAAAGCGCAGGCCGGCGACACACGCTGCGAAGGTGTCGGCGTCGGGTGCGGCAATGGTGCGCGGCCAAAAGACCTGGGCTGCCGCCACGCGGCTCCCTGCCAACTGCGGGGCGAGTTCGCGCACATAGGTCTCGACTTCGGGCAATTCAGGCATGGGCGGGCGCTCCGGGTATGGTGCGGCGCCGATCAGCCGGTTGTACGGCGGGAGCGGCTGCGCCACCAGAGAGAGGCAAAGAGCACGGTCAAGAGCGCGCCGCCGGCTTGGGCGATTGCCAGCAGGGGCAAACCGGGCGCAGACGGCTCACCCGGCTCCACCTGGACAGCAGGATAAGCGGCGTCGGTGGGCTGGTGCGTAGCGGCAGGCGGGACCAACGCAACCGCCGCCGGCGTGCTCGGTGCGCCCTCAACGACAGAGTCATCACGCTTGGCAACGTCCGGCGACGGCTCCGCAGCCTCCACGGCATCCGCGGGAACGCTCTCCTGCATTGTGATCTCGTCTGCGGCGGCGTCCGCCATGCGTGCGGCGGCTTGCGGCGCAGCTTCCCCCGGCGAGGGACTCGGCTCGATAATCACGGCTTCGTCGGGAGAGGTCATATAGGCTTCAGGCGGAAGCAAGGAGCTATCGCCGCCCCCAGGGGCGCCGCCCGCGCGATCGCCGCCCAGACCGCCGCCGCCCATCTCTGCGCCGCCCCCCATGCCCAGACCACCGGGCGCCATCAAGAGACCCGGCACATCCGGCGCCGCCATCGGGCCGACCGGGGCTGGTGCGCCGATGTCGGGAAGGGCCATACGCGCCATGGCAGCGTCCTGCTCAGGCGCGACATAGGCTGTGGCATCACCGGGCGTTTCGTCTGCGCCGGGCGGGGACAGGGGCGCTGCCTCGCCGTCAGCGGCTGCCGGGCCTACAGCGGGCGCGGCACGCTCCGCGCTCGGTGGCGCAGCCAGCGCGACGATCTCCGGCTCCGCAGCCGGCGCGCTCATAGGCGCGGTCGCCATCGTCCCTGTCGGGGTCATGCCGCCCACATTGGTCACAGCCCCGCCGATGAGCAATACCAGAAACAGTGCCAAACTCACGGCGGCTGCGTTGCGCAACGTGAGATTGCCCGCATCCCAGAACGCGTGCCATCCCGCCAAGAAGCGTTGCCAGCCGCTCGGTTGCGGCACGGAATGGACGGACGCACGGGGCGCGGGGACGAGTGTCGCCGTAGGCGGCGTAGTGCCGGCAGCCGGCAGTTCCTGCACTTGCTCCACGCGCAGGGCAAACGAGCGCGGCAGCGGCACCTCGGGCAACGCGTGCAACAACTGCACTGTTTGGCGCAACGACTCCAGTCGCCACGCCACGTCGGCAGATTGCGCCGCCGCGGCCTCGACAAGTTGCCGCTCTTGGGGAGTGACGGCATTGTCCAGATAGGCCGACAGCAGTTCGTCGGAAATCAAGCGATCGTCGGAAAAGTTCATGATTGCAGCTTCGATGAATTTCGCCCGGCTTCTCGAACATGCGGCGCCGGTAAACCATGTTCAAACAAGAAAATCAAATCGGTATCAGCCCCATATCGGATTCCGATGCACCGGTGTCCGCAATCGTTCCTGATCAAAGCAATTCGAGGAAGATGCTCCCGGCCCCGCAAAATTATCAGAATATCGAGATAAGTTCGCCATAAATCAAGACAAATGACCGACTGTCGTCTATTGCCTATGCTTAGGACGCAGCCCGGCGGGCAATAGTTCCGGCTGCTGCAAGAGATAGTCACGCAGCTTGGTGCGCGCGCGGCTCAGGCGCGACTTGACCGTGCCCATGGGGTCGCCCATAATCTCCGCGATCTCGTCATAGGCATAACCGTGCACGTCGCACAACAACAGGACCAGGCGCTGATCGGGCGGCAGGGCACGAATGCCCAGTTCCAGCCAGTCGCTCAGTTCCATGCGTTCCACATATTCTTGGGGAGATTCACCGGGATCAATGAGGGCATGGGCGACATAGCCCTCCTCATCGTCACGATTGGCTTCGTCTTCGATCCCCTCGGTGACATAGCGCCCGCGCGCGCGCAGTGCGTCGTAACAGGTATTGACGACGATGCGCAACAGCCAACTCTTGAAGAGACCGCCCTTGAAGCTCGCCAGGGCACGGTAGGCTTTGATGAAACTCTCCTGCACTGCGTCGGCTGCGGCATCCTCGGTTTGGAGCATGCGATAAGCGACACTGTAGGCCAAACGTTGGTATTTCACCACCAAATCGTTGAACGCGTTCAAATCGCCGCGCAGCGCGCCGGCGATTGCCGCCTGGTCGTCGGGCGGGGTGCTGGGTGGGACCGACGATGCAGCCGGTGCAGGCTTACGTTGAGACCACATAGCGGGTTAGAGAGATGCCTTCGTTCGGTATGCGCCGGGACTACAACACGACGCTGTGTGTGGCGGCGCCGGAGGTCGCCGGGTGTCAGGCTTACGTCAGCCGCTTTGGGGGACACACCCGCCCCCGGCGGCTATGCTAGCTATGCCATCGGCAGGGTTGTCCGTGCGCCGCCAAGATTGCCCATTCCCTGGGTGCCCACAGTCCGCCTTCGAAAGCATCCTGCCAGGAAAAGGCACGCTTATTTGACGGTTTCCCGCCCCGCGGCTATACTAGGCAAACAGATTGCCGAAGTGGCGGAACAGGCAGACGCGCACGACTCAAAATCGTGTGGGGAAACCCGTGTGGGTTCGACTCCCACCTTCGGCACTGATCGTTCTGCGGCGGGAAAACCGCCACGCCGAGGTCGGTTTGTCGCCCCACTGCCCATGCGCCGGGGGCTTAGACCGGTGCGGCTGATGTCGCAGGCTGTCGCCGACCGAACCAGGCACTTCCCACAAGCGCTGTCATTATACAGCAAGGGGAATTGGCGGCGAAAAGTTGATGGGGGAAGCGACAGCCCTGGACAAGGCCGCCCGCCGTTGACCCGACATGATCGCATCGCCGGGGAGACGGCAACGGATGTGCAGGCAGCAATGCCTGCCCTGGGCTTGAGCTGAACTGGTCAATTTTCTATGCGCCATTGGAATGACTTGCCGCAGTTGGCTCCATCTATCCACGCTCTTTTCCACACCATTGTAGACTTCAATTCCAGAAGAGTGCCTCAGCACCGCTTTTTCATCGCGGTGGCGTTGGTTGCGCTATTGCTCACCGCCTGTGGGCCGGAAAAGCCCAGCGACGAGCAGATGCGCAGCGAGACCATTCGCATCGCCCAAGAGTACGAACAGACGGGTGACCTGAGCCGCGCACGGGTTCAACTGGATAGTCTGGCGGTTGCCAACCCGACTCAGTGGCTGATCCTGTTGGCTGAAAGCCGCGCCCTGGAAGCCGCCAGCGCACCGGAGACCACCGCGCTGGTGCGCCTCTCGTTGGCGCTAGGTCTACAATCCAACATCCTCACCCAGTACGCCATGCAACACGGGTTGATCGCTGCCCCAGCGCCTACACCGACCACGTCAGTGTTGGCTGCGGTGCCCGTCGTCCAGCCGCCCCAGCCCGCAGCAGCGGCGGAGGTTCCTGGACAGACAGCCGCTGCGCCGGAGACGGCAACACCGGAACCACCTACCCCCGAACCACCCACACCTGAACCACCGACGGCAACGCCCGTACCGATTGCGCGGGTTCAAGCGTCCAATGCTATGAACGTGCGGTCCGGTCCGGGGACTGCCTATCCGATTGTGGGCGCGCTGCGCGCCGGCGAACAAGCCGATATCCTCGGCAAAAACCCCCAGGGAGATTGGTGGCAGATTGCACTGCCCACAGGCCAAAGCGGCTGGGTCTTCGGCGCGCTGGTCCAAACCAGCGGTGACTTGACGACAGTAGCGGTGGCGAGCAATATCCCGGAACCACCGCCGACGCCCACCCCCGCCCCGGTTGTGGCAGCGCCGCCCCCCGCCGAGGCCCCGCCCGCCCCCGCGGCTCCGCCGCCACCGCCCGGCGACGGCCCCGACTTTGTGGTCATTGAGCGGCGACTCTGGAACGTCTACGAAACCGGCGGGCGCTTGGACGGACCGTCGGTCATTTGCGGCGAAAAGCGCGAACTGCATGTCAACGTGGTGGACATCAACGGAGTACGCCTGAACGGTGTCGCTGTCCAGGCCGAATATGGCGCCCGCGAAATCTTCGTCACCGGCAGCCAGGGCAAGGGCGACGGCAAGGCCGAATTTGTCCTCGGTCGCGGCCAAGATGTCCGGGTCATTCGCGATGTGGATGGGCGCGAGGTCACTAGTGAAGTGGCACGCGGCATGAGCACCGAGACAGCGGCTATCTCCTACGACGATCTGCGCAGCGCGCAGTATTGCACCGACGACGAGAGTTGCCGCAAATTTGTGGCTGCGCCGGGTTGCTGGGGCCACTTCAGCTGGACTGTCACCTTCCAGCGCCGCTATTAAACCGACCAGTCACTGCCCAGCCGGCGGGGACCGCTTGCCTACCCTACACCGACCCTGACCACGGACGGCAAGGAGGATTCGTGAAAAACGACCTAATACGCTTTGCGCCGCTGTTTGCCGGCCTAACCGAGGAGGAGCGCGAACTGCTAGCTGCCGGCTTCGTGGAAGGCCAAGCTGCGGCCCAGTCCGTCCTACTCCAGGCCGGGCAGCCCAGCGATGGGATTTATCTCATCGGCCAAGGCTTTGTCGCGCTCTCCACCACCGTCACCCCCAACCTGGCAACGCTCGGCCCCGGCAGCCTGTTGGGTGAAGCCGGTCTGTTCCGCGGCACCCCCCAAGATGTCACCGCCCTGGCGCTCTCGGATGTCAGCTACTGGAAATTGACGGACCGGCGCCTGCGTGAGTTGATCTTGCAGCACCCCGCCATCGGTCTCAAACTAGGGCGCAATTTCGGCGCGCGCCTGGTACAGATGGAGGAATATCTGGTCCAACGCTTGGCGCAAGTGCCGGAGTTAGCCGGCTTGCCGCGCCACACGCTCCAGGCCCTGGCAGCCCGTCTACAGCCGCGCGAGGTCAAAGCCCAGGAAGCGGTTTACCGCGCCGGGGACAAAGCCTTGGGTCTCTTCTTGGTGGAAAGCGGCAGCATCGAACTGCGCAGCGAAGCCGAGAGCGGCGAAGAACGCACGCTGGCGCCGGGCGCGCTCTTCGGTGCGGCCGCGCTGCTCACCGGCAAGCCCTATTCCCAGAGCGCAGTCGCAACCACACCCAGCCTGCTGTGGGTCGTTTCGGTGGACGACTTTACCAAAATCGCCACCCAGCACCCAGGGTTGCGGCGCAGCCTGGCGCGCACGACGCGCATGCGCCTGGGCAAGAGCGATCAAGCGCAGGCCGTGCTGCGCCTGGCGCAGATGCCCATCTTCGCCGACGCCCCACCCCAAGCCATGCAAGCGTTGGCCCAGCGCATGGTCTTGCAGCATGTGCCCACCGGCGAACGCGTCTATACCATGGGCGAAATGGGCGACGCGCTCTATCTGGTCGAAAGCGGCGAGGTGGAACTGAGCACCGAAAATGCGTCGGGCGCCATGGAAGAAATCGGGCGCGTCGGCAGCAACGGCTTTTTCGGCGAAATGGGGCTGCTTACCGGGCAGATTCGCAGCGAGGATGCCACCGCGGTGCGCAACACCAACCTATGGGTTTTACCCAAGAGCGAAGTGGACGCGCTGGCGGCGCGCTATCCTGAGATCGCCAAACTCATGTCGCAGGGATTGGCGACGCGCTTGGCTGCGACGGAACCCCCGAGCGGCGACGAGGAGCGTTTCCGCCGCTTCCCGCTGCTTGCCGATTTGGGCGCAGCCGAGCTGAGCCAAGTTGCTGCCCATCTGCGCCCCATGCGCTATCGAGCGGGCGAGCAAATTTTCCGCGCCACCAGCCCTGCCGATACGCTCTATCTGCTGGAGCGCGGCCAAGTGCGCCTCCAGCCTTTGAGCGGCGGGGCATGGGTGTTGGGGCCGGGCGAGACTTTCGGTGAGCGCTCCTTGCTCTCCAACCAGCCACACAACGCCACCGTCATCGCCGAAACGGATGTGGATGTCTGGACGTTGGCGAAAAAAGACTTCGACATGCTCATGAATCGCTACCCCATGTTGGCGATCAGCATGAGCCGCCTCTTGACCGCACGCTTGGCCGCGCAAGAAGCGCCCGCTGCGCCGCCGCCCGCCTATGACCGCCCGGCTGCGCCCCCGCGCCAGCCGCCTCCACGCCCGCTCCCCCCGCCCCAGGCTACGACCCAACAAGGCCCGGCCTATCCCGGCTACGGCTTCAGCGAGGAAGAGGAGCCGGTCGAGGAGTTGGGGTATGCGCCCACACCCCAAGCCGCCACCAACATTCCATCGCGCCGGCGCCGCCCGTCGGCTGTCTCCACCGACTATGAAGACGCGCCGCCCCCGCGCGGGGGAATCGGCCAATGGTTCGCCAATCTGAGCACGCTGGCAAAGATACAGCTGGCGATCCTGGTGCTGCTCCTGATTTGGCTGATCGGGATCGCAGCTCCGGCGGCGCTCTTGAATTTGCTCCAGGGCACCAGCGTGGCGCGCGGGTCGGAGTTGACCATGCGCACCAACCTGCTCAACGCCATCAACGCGGTCTATGCCGTGGGCAGCTATGAATTGGCCAATCGTGACCGCGAGTTGGCCCAGGCATTAGCGTTGGCAGACCAGGCCGTCCCCCCCACACCCACCTATACGCCGGTTGCCACGGCAACGCCCATCCCCACCGCGACCCCCTTGCCTACCGCCACCCCGACCCCGGAACCGACGGCAACCTTCACCCCCACCCCACCGCCTGCCGTCGTCCGCCAAGCAGCACCTGCCGCGCCGCCACCGCCCCCGCCTGCGGAGCCGCAAGCCGCGCCCGCGCCGCCACGCATCTGGGATGGTCGCCTTTCGCAACTCGGGGTCACGGTCGAAGAGGCAGCCGTTGCGCCGGGCCAACCCTACTGGCGCTTGATTGAAGCGCGCTGGGCCGACGAAAAAGAGTCGGGCGGCAAGCACCATATTTATGTCGAGGTATTGGACGAAAACGGCAACCGCATCGTGGGCCATCCGGTCACGGTCTTTTGGGGCGACGGCAGCTATACCGCAGGCATCGAAGACAAACAACCGCCGGACCTCGGCTTCAATTATCAGATGTACGCGGCGGGCAATGCCTATAACGTGAAGATCGAGGGGCTGCCCAGCGACATCCTGCGCGGCGCCGGCATGGGCAGCCTCGAGATGCCCCGCTACGGCATCCATACGTCGTTCTTCCTCATCTACCAGCGTGCCATCAAATAACGGCGCGGGCGCCTTGGTCGCCCAGTGTCGTAGCATTGCCGCAAAATACACAGGCGACCGTGTGGCGCACGGTCGCCTGTTTGTTGCTTGCGTGCAACGCCTATGCAGGTGCGGCTACGAATGAATGGTGAGGTCCGCCACCCCGGCGATCATCTGGCGGCTGCCGGCGATCTTGGGATGGTCACGACCTGCGGCATCAGGACGCCAGAGACGTGTCCCCCAGCGTAACGCCACGCGGTGGCTGCGCTCCACCGCCCGGCTGAAGCTCGCGCCGCCCAGCCAGTTGCGTAAGAAAACCGAGATGCTTGGCTCCGGCAACCAGTTGACGCCCACCGCGCCGTTGACCACCTGCGCGCCCAACGCCAGCCAGGTAGGGGCCAAGCTCGCGCCGTAGCAGTTGACGCCGAAAACCGCGCGCAGGTCCACCACGCTGGGATCGGCGCGATAGGCTTCCACCAGCGGGCCGAATGTCTCCGACCCGACCAGGCAGCGCCCCTGATAGCCCACCAGCGCGCCGGGTTTGCCGTGAACCAGCAGCAGCAGATCGGTGCGGTGGGTGGGGGCTAACCCGGTGAGCGTCGCCACCAACTCAGGCCCGGTGGCGCGCGCATCTTCCAGCACGACCACGCGAGCATAGTGCCGGTAGGCCCCATACAGGCGCAGCAACAGTTTGGCGTACTCTTCGGTGAGAAAATCAATCACGCGCGTCGCCCAGTAGGGCAGCGGCACGCCGTGAATGTGGCCTACATTTTCCAAAAAGACGACCAGCGCCAGGGGCTTGGCGCCAGGAGCGGGCGAGGGGGACGGCAAGGGTGTCAGCGCTCCTCGCCAGGTCGCTGCCCGCGCACCACCTTGACGCGAAAGCTCGAGGTCAGCTCTTCCATCCCCGCAGCCAGCCGCTGCCATTCGGCGGAGGTGAAGATATCGCGCGCGGTCTCCAGGTCCGCGATCTCGCCGCCGCTGGTGATCTGGGGCGAATTGCCCCAGACGGTATACCACACATCAGAAACGCGCAGACCGAGCTTGGCAAGCCCGGGGGCGAGCTTGTTGACCAGGTACTCCTGACATTCCTGCTCGCGGCCTTCGCGCATATCATAGGTGATCATCACTTTGAGCATGAGGAACTTCCCTCGCTAATCCCCTGCCACCGCCAAGACATCGCTCAGTTGGACTTGCGCGTCGCGCTGGAACTCCTCCACCGAGACGCGCCGGAAGAGAATCATCGCCACCACGAGACCCGCCGCCTCCAGCCCGAAAACGGTGACATAGCCGATGGCAGGCACACCGGTGATCGCCAAGACCACGTCGCGGATCAAGCCGCTGGCAATGTTGCCCAGTGCTTGCCCGGCGAAGTTCGCCACACCCCATGCGCCCATATACAACCCCGCGGCATGGGGTACGGTCATATCCAACATAAAGCTGAGGTTGCTCACCGTCATCAAACCGCCGCCCAGCCCCAAAATCAGAATCGAGAAGATGAAGCCCGGCTCATAGTCCAACAAACCGGTGACGATGATGGAAACAAAGGCCGAGGCCGCGACCGCCGCGCCCAGGTTGGCGGCGCGCTTTTTCCCCATACGCGCCACCAAGGGCAGCCCCCCCACCAACGTCACAAAGACGCCCACGCCCCAGATGGACGCCAGCCGTGTCGTCTGGCTGACGGGCATGCGCAGTACTTCCGCACCGAACGGCTCCAACAGCACGTCTTGGGCATGAATGCTGATCAGGACGATGAGCAAGTAGATGAAAAAGCGCCGCGCCGACGGGTTGCTTGCCAGCAAGGCATACGCGTGCAATGGATTATCGGCGCGATGCTGGGGCATGGTGGTGCCGCTGGGCCGCGGTTCCAGATTGCTTGATCCCACCAGCACCAAGACGCTGGAAACAACCCAAACAAGTCCCAGCGCGTTGTGCAGCGCCTCGCGGCTATAGGGCGACAGCAACATGGACAGCCCCAAGCTGCTCGCAATGGTGCTGAGGATCATAGCCGTCCACATGACGCTGACCGTGCGGCTGCGCCAGCCGGGCCGCTCCGCGCTCAGTTCGCTGATGAGCGAGAGGTAGGAGACCGACGCAATGTTGACGCCCATCCCCCAGATGATAAACGCGCCCAGGGTGGAAAGCGCGCCGGCGGTGGGGTGGTCATAAGCATAGTAGGCGGCGTGGGCCGTGAAATAACCGCCGAAAGAAGCCATCAACCCGCCCAACACAATCCACGGCGCGCGGTGTCGCCCGCCGATGGGGTTACGGTCGGCCCAGTTGCCCACAAGCACTTGGAGCGGGGAGAGGAGATAGGGCAGCGAGACCAGCACGCTGACCCACAGCGCCGACCAGCCGAAGTCGGCGATCATGATGCGGTTGAGCGTCCCGGTCACCGGCACCACGGTGATGGAAACGCCCACATGGACAGCGGAGAATTGTGCTACACGTCGCCAGTTCATGCCCGACAGTATAGCACGCGCGGTGCTACGTTTTCAACAGATTCACTATGAATTTCGCGCGAAATTCTATCCCCTTGTGCGACTCGCACCGCCACGGGTCAAGCGAAGAGAATATCACCGTCCTCTTCAATCGGCAGCTCGCGCGGGGCAGCGGGCAGGGCGCGGTCCCGCGCGCTGCTTGCCGCGCGGCCCTCCACGAACCAACGCACCCATTCTGCGGGCGCGTCCACGTCTGCGCCGCCATGCCGGGTGATGCGCGTGCGCACGCGCAACATGACCGGCGTGTTGACGCTGGAGCCGGAGACGATCACCTGTCCCTTGCTCAAGCTGGGCAGTTCGTAGAGCAGATCGCGGCCCACGCTTTCCACCGACTCGGCGATGCGGTTCTGGTCAATCGGATTGGTGATACGCATGATGCACTGGGTCATGCACTGGCTGAGCACATCGCCGTCCAGCTTGCCGGGGCGCTGGGTGATCAAGCCCACGCTGACGCCAAACTTGCGCCCCTCGCTGAGAATTTGCTTGAGCACGTCGGTGCTGACCGCGTCGGCGCTGGCGGGCGCAAAGTTGTGGGCCTCTTCAATCAGGCAGAAAACCGGGTAGGGGATGTAATCGGGGTCGCCGGGACCAGCCTGGCGCTTGGTCGTGTTGATGCGCGCCTGATAGACGCGGCGCAGCAACGTTGCCGCCACCACCTGTTGCTCGCGACGGTCCACTTCGTTGAGTTGGATGACCGTGCATTGGCCCGGCTTGAACAGCTCGCCCAACTCCAGATTTTCGAAGTCGTTAAAAATGCGGTTGCCGCGCAGCGCGCTGTTGATGCGCCAGACCAGACCACCGGTGGTGGAGTCGTCCTCGCTCACTTCTTCGTCGGCGTCGGCGCGCTTGCCCTCGGCGGATTGACGCACCGCGTAGAGCAGTTGCTCCAGCGTGTAATGGTCACGGAAGCTGCGCTGGGCAAAGGCATAGGCGCGGCCCAGTTGATAATGCATCTTCTCGCTGAGGCTGGGCAGCAGATAGCGCAGGTCCGCCAGAGTCAAGGAGTCAATGCGCACGCGGATGGTATCCGGGCGAAAGATGCGCACGGTGGGGCGATAGTCGCCGTGGCGGAATTCGGGCGCGTTCTGCATCTCCTGCAGGGTGTCGTATTCGCCGTGGGGGTCGAGAATGACGACCGAGGCGCGGTTGTGGGGCATCATCAGTTCTTCCAGCAGCACGCCCGCCAGATAGCTTTTGCCGCTGCCCGTGCTGGCGATGATCGCCAAGTGGGTACTGGTGAAGCCGCGCACATCCAGCGCCACCGGCACTGCGCCCGCGGGTCGGCTCAGCAGCGTGCCCAAATACGCGCTGCCGATTTCCCCTTGTTTGCGCCGGCTGAGGACTTGGGTCAAGAGTTCGTCCTCGGCAATGTAGACCGGCGCGCCGCCGGTGGGCGGTACGCGCGGGTTGACGAACTCCTTGAGCGTCTCGCTGTAATAGCCCAACACTGCGACGGTGATCTCGAACAATTCGTTGGCATCGCTGTCATAGCCTACCAGCGCCGCCACTTGGCTGGGCGGGACCGCTGGGTCAGCCATAAAGCTGTCCGGAAAGAGACGGACCGAGCGACGGCCCGTCACCCGGCCCAGGATGCGCAGCCGCGCGTCATCCACCTCAGCCAAGTAATAGACAAATTCGCCGTGTTTGACGCGACGCGCCGGGTCGGGCGCGATAAAGGTGTACTCGTGGGGCGTCTCGCCGGGGCCTTTGACGGTGCCGACACATTCCGGGCTGGTAATGGGCAAGGATGAGTTCATGGCGGTTGGGGGTTATCCGGCAGGCTGGACGATGTTCTTCCAGGCAAGGTTATTGCGCATGACAGCCAGGCGGCTCTGCTCGGCAGGAAAGAGCGCAGCCACTTGGTCCAGGATGTTGAGCAGCAAGGGCGGGACCAGCGGGCTATTCTGGCCCAGCAACAGGGGCAAATAGCGCAGGCGCAACCCGTGCGCGCCGTCATCGTGGAAGCGCTGCAAGTCAGCTTCATCCAGCCGGTAGACCGGGTTGTTGACCGTTGC
>CAKZVN010000014.1 GCA_937922105.1 uncultured Litorilinea sp. | reverse complement strand
TGGCGGACGAGCCGTTCCGTCTGACCGCTACCTTACAGCCGGCTAGCGCGACCGTCTGGCTGCCCACCCAAGACGGCCTGCCTCTGAGCCGCCGCGGTCTCTTCTCGTCCAATGGGGAGGGGCGCGCGTCCCGTATCGCGCGCCCCAGCGCGAGCGCGCCGGTATTAGCCCAGTGGCAGGTCACCGGTCTCACCCTCGACCCCATGGCTGCGCTCCATTTCCTGGCGCGCCTCAGCAACACGGCCCTGCCCCTCAACAACCGCAGCACATGGCACATTCGCCAGGGCAACGATCTGCTGTTTTGGAGCAACGCCGCCAAGTTCGCGCTGGAGATTCTCGTCGGACAACACTATCTACCCAGTCTGCGTGCCGGGCCGGGCGGCGCGTTGGAAGCCGTCTGGCAGCCCATCTTGCTCGACCCGCGCATCGAACAGCGCCGCGAACAACTGGTCGCCATCATGCCCCCGGTCTGCCGCGCCTACAACTTGCCTGATCCGGCTGCCGCGCCGGCTGCCGCCGCCCTGACCGAACATTTTGTGGCGGCGCTGGTGGATGCCGCGGTGCGCGCCTGGGGCAAACCCCTTGCGCCGCCCGACGACGGTCTGCCTGTACGCCATTGGCTGCATCATCTGCTCTCGCCCCAGCCGCAATTGCGCTTGCCGCCCCAGCCTGCCCACACTCTTTTCCAAGAGTGGCAACAATGGACCGAGCAAATCTTTGTGGTGCGCGATGCCAACTTCCGCATCTGTTTTGTGCTGGAAGAGCCGCAAAGCGCCGGCATGCCCGACGAACCGGCGCAACGCGCACTCTGGCGCTTGAGCTATTTCCTCCAGGCGCGTGACAACCCCAGCCTCATGGTCCCAGCCCAGACCGTCTGGCAGTCCCCCAACAACACGGTCAGCGTGGGCGGGCGCCATGTGGACCGTCCCCAGGAGCGGCTCTTGGCAGGGTTGGGGGTCGCCGGGCGGCTCTTTGCGCCCATCGAGCGCAGCCTGCGCAACCCGCGCCCGGAGCTGAGCCTGCTTTCCACCCAAGAGGCCTATCAGTTCCTGCGCGAGATCGGCCCCCTCCTGGAGAGCAGCGGCTTCGGCGTCGTCGTGCCGGGATGGTGGCAGACCGAGCGGCGTATGCGTCTCGGCCTGCGCTTGCGCCTTGCCGGCACCGACGACTTGAATGACGATGACCTGCGGACAGGGGTCTCGCCTACGGCAAGCGACCGCGACAATACGGACGACACCCCGCTGCGCGGAGCACCCTCTCTCGGTCTCAACAGCCTGATTCACTACGACTGGGAACTGGTGCTGGGCGGTGAGTCGCTCTCCGCCGCGGAGTTCGCCCAACTCACCGCCATGCACACGCCGTTGCTGCGCGTCGGTGGGCGCTGGGTCGAGTTGGACCCGCAGCAGGTAGACGCGGCCAAACGCTTTTTGAGCCGCCGCCAAAGCGCTGGCTCCATGTCCCTGTTGCAAGCCATCCGTATTGCCCAAGAATATCGCGAGCGCGCAGACCGCGAGCCGCGGGACGACGCAGCCCCCGCCTTGAACGGTGAGACGCGCTTACCGATGGGGTTGACCCCACCCGGCGACACTGCCGGTCTGTTACCCCTGGATTCGGTTGCGCTCACGGGAATTTTGGAATCAACGCTGGAATTGCTGCGCTCGCAACAACCGCCGGCTGCGCTGCGCGAGCCGCCCGGTTTTGTGGGTGAACTGCGCGCCTACCAACGCCGCGGCGTCGGCTGGTTGGCCTATCTGCGCCGCCTAGGCTTGGGCGCATGTCTGGCGGACGATATGGGTCTCGGCAAGACCATCCAGGCTATCGCGCTCCTGCTCCATGTACGCAGCGAAGCTCTGGCGCGCGGGACCAAAGTCGCCCCTGCGCTGCTGATTTGTCCCACCAGCGTTGTCGCCAACTGGCGCCGCGAGATCGAGCGCTTCGCGCCCATGCTCTCCGTGCTCGTCCACCACGGCAACAACCGCCTCGCCGGTGAAGAATTCCAGGCTGCCCTCACGGTGCATGACTTGGTCATCACCAGCTATGGCACGGCGCGGCGCGATATCGAGTTGCTCCAGCCCACCCTCTGGAGCAACCTTATCCTGGACGAAGCCCAAAACATCAAAACCCCCAGCGCCAAGCAGACCCAGGCCGTGCGCCGCTTGCGCGCCGAAAATCGCATCGCCCTCACCGGCACACCCGTGGAGAATCGCCTCTCCGAGTTGTGGAGCATCATGGAGTTCCTCAACCCCGGCTATCTGGGTCATCACGAAACCTTTCGCCGACGCTATATTGTGCCCATCGAACGCTATAACGACCAGGAACGCGCGGCGGAACTGCGCGCCCTGGTGCAGCCCTTCCTCCTGCGCCGTCTTAAGTCCGACCCCACCATCATCTCCGACTTGCCGGAAAAGAACGAGATGGTGGTCTACTGTTCGCTCACGCGGGAGCAAGCCGCGCTCTACGAGCAACTGGTGCAAGCCGCGCTCGCCGATCTCGCACGCACCGACGGCATCCAACGCCGGGGACTGGTGTTGGCCTTGCTCACCAAACTCAAACAGATTACCAATCACCCGGCCCACTATCTCAAGCAAGAGGAACCGCTCGCCGGGCGCAGCGGCAAACTCAACCGGCTCACCGAAATGTTGGAGGAAGCGCTCGCTGTGGGTGACCGCGCGCTCATCTTCACCCAGTTCGTTGAGATGGGCCATCTCATCCAGCGCCACCTGGCGGCAAGTCTGGGCGTGGAGTCGCTCTTCCTCCACGGCAGCACCCCCGCCCCCCAGCGCGACAAGATGGTACAGGCCTTCCAGAGCGACGACGGCCCCGCCATCTTTATCCTCAGCCTGCGCGCCGGCGGGTCGGGGCTAAACCTCACCCGCGCCAATCATGTCTTCCACTTCGACCGGTGGTGGAACCCCGCGGTGGAAAACCAAGCCACCGACCGCGCCTTCCGCATCGGACAACTGCGCAACGTCCAGGTCCACAAATTCGTGGTCGCGGGGACGCTGGAAGAGCGCATCCATGACTTGATCGAGAGCAAACAAGCCTTGGCGCAAACCATCGTGGGCAGCGGCGAAGAATGGCTCACCGAATTGGATACCGAGCAACTGCGTGACTTGCTTATGCTGCGCTACGATGCCATCGAGGACGACTAGCCCCGGCACGACCGGGTCGAATGAGGAACGCCATGCAAGGACGCCATCCACCGGATGCCCGCTCTTGGTCGCAGCGTTGGCGGCGCTGGCTGACCACGTTGGGCCTGGCAAGCGCCACGCGCGCAGCCCTGCGCATCAAACGCCTGGAGGTGACCACCGGCTGCATCCGCGCCGCCGTCCAAACGCGCAGCGGGCAGATCCATGATGTCGAAATTCGTTTCCCCCTCTGGAGCGACCGCGAGTGGCACACCATCGTGGACGCGCTGGGCAGCCAAGCGCTCTATGCCGCGCAATTGCTTGCCGGGGATGTGCCGCCCGAACTAGAGCGCACGCTGACCGCAGCCGGCGTGGAACTGCTGCCCACCACGGCGCGCGATCTCTGTTTCCACTGCTCCTGCACCCCGGATCACCACCAAGCCTGCGAACATACCGGGGCCGCGTT
The DNA here is from genome assembly GCA_937922105.1 of uncultured Litorilinea sp. Classification (GTDB taxonomy): domain Bacteria; phylum Chloroflexota; class Anaerolineae; order Caldilineales; family Caldilineaceae; genus QEUY01. Next base: position 17,784 of record CAKZVN010000014.1, on the reverse strand, counting down.
GGCTGCGCTGGGCGAACTGTTGCCCGAGGACCCGTGGCTCCTCTTCCGGCTGCGCGGTCGCGACCAACAGGCGCTGCTCCACGCGCTGCAAGCCCAGCGCGTGCGCCCCACCGAGAGCGGTCCTTCCCAGCTGGCAAAACCCGACGCGCGGCGCAGCGGCTTCTACCGCGCCGGCAGCGGCGCCGCAGAATCCAGCCCGGACCTGCGCCAAGAACTAGACAGCTACTGGGGCAACACCAAAGCCCTGGAAGACTTTCGTCCCCACTTGTTTGTTCCCCCCGTGGAGTTGGTCCTCCTGCGACGGCTAGGTGTGCCGCCGTTGGAAGGCGCGGGCGTGGAGGTCTATGACCAGTTGGCTGCGCTCTACCGGCGCATCCGCCAAGAGACGCTCAACCTTGCCTACGCAGGCGACAACGGAGAGACCGCGGGAACCGACAACGCAAGCGCCAAATAGCCGCGCACTCAGGCCGCGCGGCGTCGCACCGGCTTGCGCATCCCCAGCGCCACCACCGCCAAAAGCAACGGAATCAACGACAGGACCGACAAGGTGGCGTTATATGACCCCAGCAAGTCCCGTGCCAGCCCCATGGGCAACGGCCCCAGCGCCGACGCCGCGGTGAGTGTGGTAGATGCAACTCCGCTGATGCTCCCCAAGTGTAGCCGCCCAAAGTAGCTTGCCAGCGCCACTGTGCTCACCGTCCGCATCAACCCCATCAGCGCGCCCAACACCATCCCGTAGACAATCGCCCACACCGTGTTGTCCAACATCTGCGCCATCCACAACGCAAGCGCCTGTAGCAACAACGCAATCACCAGCACCACGCGCACCGGAATGCGGTCTACCAGCACACCGCTCACCAGATTCATCACCGCGGTCGTCGCGGCAATCGGGACAAAGACCGCCGCGGCAATTGTTGCCGGCAACGCATTGTCGGCAAAGATGCTCACCATGTGAAAAGTCAACCCGGTGGAGAGCATGGCAATGGAGCCTAGCCCGAGAACAATCGTCCAAAAGGCTGCGGTGCGCGTCGCCTCCGGCGCAGTCCAGTTTTCTTCCACCGGTTCCTCGCGACCGGTGCGGCTGGACCGGAGTGCTGCGCCGTCCGGCTGCAAGCCGTAGACTTCGGGCCGCGCGCGGAAAAGCAGCGCCCCCACCGGTGCCATCACCAGCAAGAGCACCGCCCCCAAACCAGCGTAGGTCGCTCGCCACCCCACCAGCGGAATCAACCAGTTGACCAAATTCGGGTACGCGCCCACCCCCAACAACGCCATCGCCACACCGGAAATGCCGTTGATCGTCCCGCGGCGGCGCATCCACCACTGGTTGATTACATAGGTGCTGACCAAGCCCAAACTTCCCTGCCCCAACATCCGCACCAGCACAAAGCCGATCAGCAACATCCAGCCGTTTTGCACCAAACTCATATAAAGACACGACACGCCGAAAAGCACCGAGATCACCGCCACCGTCCACTGGGGGTTGTGCCGGTCCACTTGTCGCCCTACATAAGGCAGCGCAAGACTACCCACCAACGTGCCGATGGTATAAAAGCTGCTGACTTCGCTGCGGCTCAACCCCAAGTCGGCGATAAACGGCTCAATAAAGATGGAGATGCCATAGGTCTGACCTGGGCTGGTCATGACCAGCCCGAACGTCCCTGCCATCATCACCACCCATCCATAGAAAAATGGGGTGCGCCGGATCAGCCGGCTGGTTTGTGAAGCCGCCGCGAGAGGTTCCGTGGAGGGGTGTTGCACCATGAGGACTCGTTTCTGCCGTCGCCGCCGCGCCGGTTGCACGACAAACGAAAAGCCCCAAGCACGGGTCACTTGGGGCTGCCAGGCATCCCAGAGAGGACTTGAACCTCTGACCTCTACCTCCGCAGGGTAGCGCTCTATCCACTGAGCTACTGGGACATACTTGATTGACTTGTTGTCAGTATACCACACCCCTGATGGCGAGCCAAGCCGCCGGGGGGCAAAGTAACTGTGGCGGGGAGGGAGGGATTTGAACCCTCGAGGGATGAATAACACCCCTACCCACTTAGCAGGCGGGCGCACTCGACCGGGCTATGCGACCTCCCCATCTGGAACCATCGGCAAACCGGCAACCAACTTCAGGCGGAGGGAGAGGGATTCGAACCCCCGGTGACATTGCTGCCACAGTTGTTTTCAAGACAACCGCCTTCGTCCGCTCGGCCATCCCTCCAGGTTGGCATGTGCCGTAGGCACCGCCCGGCCGATCTACGGCTGTCCAAAGTCGGTCACCGCTTGCGCGCTGATTTGTCCAGTATAGGCTCAGCGCCCTGTTCTGTCAAATAATTTCGTCCCCGAAACTCTGGGACACCTACCGGCTGCGTGCCAGCCACCAGCCGAACAGGCGCTGCACCAGCGGCGTCAAGCGCGTGCGATTGTACGCATCCGCCACCTTGCGGATGGCTTCGGCCTGGGTCGGGTAGGGATGGATCACCCCGCCCAACGTCTTGAGTCCCGCCCCGGCGACCATCGCCAGGGTGATTTCGGAGATCATCTCGCCCGCATGGCGCGCCACGATGGTCGCGCCCAGAATCTTGTCGCTGCCCGGTTTGACATGCACACGCACAAAGCCTTCCAGATCACCGTCGGCGCGCCCACGGTCGGTGGCAGCAATGGGATGGGTAAATGTGCGCAGCGCAACCCCCTGGGCCGCAGCCTCCTCCGGCGTCAAGCCCACGTGCGCCACCTCTGGGTCGGTATAGGTCGTCCACGGCACCACCAGTGCACTCACTCTCTGCTTAGGACCGGGGAAAAGCGCATTGCGCAAGACAATGCGTGCGGTTGCATCCGCCATATGCGTAAAGCGATAGCGATACGCCACATCCCCCGCGGCGTAGATGCGGGGGTTGGTGGTCCGCAACGTATCGTCCACCATCACGCCGCCGGCAGTGGTCTCGACGCCCGCGGCGTCCAGTCCCAGGCCCTCGACATTGGGCACGCGGCCTGCCGCCACCAGAATGGCATCCACCACGATCTCATGTGTTGCGCCGTCCGCGCGAAAGCGCACCGATTGACCGACAGCTCCCGCCGTCACCGCGACGAGTTGCGCGCCCAGACGCAGCGAGACACCGTCGCGCGCCAACGCCTGCGCCACCAGCGCGGAGGCGTCGGGATCATCGCGCGGCATCACGCGCGGCCCCTGTTCCAGCAACGTCACCGCCGCGCCGAAACGCGCCAACGCCTGCGCCAATTCCACACCGATCGGCCCGCCGCCGATCACCGCGACGCGCCGAGGCAGCTCGGTCAACTCAAAGAACGTTTCGTTGGTCAGATAGCCGGTCTCTGTTAAGCCCGCCACATCCGGCACAAAAGGCCGCGACCCGGTGGCGATCACCGCTTTGGCAAAGTGCAGCGTCCGATCCCCCACCTGAAAACTTTGGGGACCGCTGAAATGGCCCTCGCCCAAGTAGACATCCACACCCAATTGACGAAAACGCTTGGCAGAATCATGTGCGCTGATCCCTGCGCGCACTGTACGCATGCGCGCCATCACCGCGCCGAAATCCACCGTTACCGGGCCGCCCACCTGCACGCCGAATTCGCCTGCGCGACGCAACTCGCCCAACACCTTCCCGGCGCGCAGCACGCTCTTGGAGGGCACGCAGCCCGCATTCAGACAATCACCCCCCAGCAGGTGGCGTTCCACCAGCGCGACCTTGGCGCCCAGCCCCGCCGCGCCCGCCGCCGCCACCAGCCCTGCCGATCCACCGCCTACCACCACCAAGTTATAGCGCCCGGTCGGCGTCGGGTTTTGCCAATCCGGCGGGTGCACATTCGCCAGCAGCAGACGGTTAGCCTCGTCTGCGGGCGCAATCGTACCGAAACGATGGGTTGGCGCCACCGGTGCCGCTGCGGCAACCGCTTCTGCCTGGTTCCGTTGTGCGGTCGTCATGGCTGCGGCTCACGTTTCGCGCCGGGTTGTGCCATCTGCCTTGCCTCGCGACGCTTGAGCAACCGCGACAGCCACAAACTGCCCACGAAGATCGCCACCGATGCCGCCAGCGCCCACGGGTTCACATGTGGTAAGCTGCCGTCAAAGCCACCCTCAAGCGATGCGCCCGCCAACACAAACGACACGGTCCCCGGCAGACACCCCCAAAAAGTCGCCCAGAAAAACGCCCGCGCGTTCACATGCAACAGCCCCGCCGCATAGCTCACCCAGTCGTAAGGCAAGTAAATAAAGCGCATGATCAACACCGTCTCAAAGCTGTGGCTGCGCATCCGCGCGGCATAGCGGCTGAACCAGCCGCCCATCTGCTCCCGGTCCACCAGCCCTGTGCCGAAATAACGCCCAATCCCATAGGCAACCAGCGCCGACAGATTCGACGCCAACACCGTGTAGATGATTCCCCACAGCGGGCCAAACAAGAAACCGCCCGCCAACGACAACAGCGTCGCCGAAAAAAAGACCAACGGACGCACGGCATAGAGCGCAATATAGATCAACGGCCCCCACATGCTCTGATGCATGAGGCCGATGAGTTCTTGCACAGCTTGCAGCGGGCCGAGACCATGAATGCGGGCATACCCCACATAGACCGCGAGCAGCACCGCCCACCCGATCACTGCCGCCCACTTTTGTGCCCCCTGGGCCGATAGCACCCGTGTGGCGATCGGCCTATCCGGCGTGACAACGTCCGACCGTTGACTTTGCATCCTCACCTCGCGCCACCTCAATGCTTCGCTCACTTCACCAAAACGCGAATTGTCGCGTCTCCGTGCCGGGGCACATGCCCTCAATCCAAATCCTCAATCCAAATATCGCGCGGCCCACACCACGCGCTGTCCCACGGTAAACAACACCAGCGCAGCCATCACCAGGAAAAGCCAGCCCACTGCGCCCGGCAACAGAAAAAACAATGCATAGAACAAGATCGTCTCCGCGCCCTCAATCAACCCGGCGGGCATCTCAATACTGGTCATCCGCCCCGGCATGCGCACCTGTGTCTTTTCCAGAATCGCAGCCAAGACCGTCCATGACACGACATTCAACACATAGACGCTCACCAAAATTAGCCCGGCCCACAGATTGAACGTCGTCGGGGCGGCGTAGACAAACGCCAGCGGCACCGCCAGATAGACCACGAAGTCCAACAATAGGTCCAAGTAGCCGCCCAGATCGCTCTGCTTGCCGTGGACGCGCGCCACCAGCCCGTCCAGCCCGTCCAACAGCCGGTTTGCCAGCCAGAGCACCAACCCCAGCCACATCTGTCCAATCATCACGGACGCTGCCGCAGCCAACCCCACCCCGAGCGCCACCAACGACACCACGTTGGGATGCACCGCGGTGAACCAGCGCGCCGCCACCGGGGTAAGCAGTTCATCTTTCATCGCCCGCAACGCCACATCTCGCATGTAGGTCTCTGTCTCCCTCCCGCCGGGGCTACTTACACGCCCGGTACTGCGACAATCATGCGCGGCGGATTTGTCAAAGCCTACGCTCGTCGCGCTGCCGCCGTCCGGGTAACAGTACACGCAAAGCGATACGCGCTTCTGTAAGAGCCTCTACACGCGCCTGTGCCGTCCCGCTTAGGCGAGACGGCACAGGTAACAGGGACCCATTCACCGATCGGAAGCGATTGCGGTCGCGTCGGTCAGCCGATCACGCTGCGTCCCCCCATGTAGGGTCGCAGCACCTCCGGCACCACGACCGTGCCGTCCGGCTGCTGATAGTTCTCCAAAATGGCAATGATGATGCGCGGCAAGGCTAGCCCCGACCCGTTGAGCGTGTGCACATACTCGATCTTGCCCTCCGCGGTGCGATAACGGATGTTGGCGCGCCGCGCCTGGAAATCGCGAAACCACGAGCACGAGCTGATCTCCAGCCACTCTTGGCAGCCCGCGGCCCACACCTCGATGTCATACTTCAGGCAAGCCACAAAGGAGAGATCGCCCGTGGCGATCAGCACGCGGCGATAGGGCAAACCCAGCCGCGCCACCAACACCTCGGCATTAGCGACCAACGACTCCAACTCGGCCCGCCCATGCTCAGGCGCAACAAACTTCACCATCTCCACCTTCTCGAACTGGTGGACGCGTTTGATGCCGCGCACATCCTTGCCCGCCGAGAGCTTCTCGCGACGGAAGCAAGGGGTATGCGCCACGTAATAGCGCGGCAGATCGCTCGCCGCCAGAATCTCGTCCCGGTGCAAATTGGTCACCGGCACCTCGGCGGTGGGAATGAACCAGTAATCTTCCTCCACATCGCGGTAGAGATTGTCGCCGAACTTGGGCAGATTGCCCGTGCCCACCATACACTCGCCGCGCACCATGAAGGGCGGATAAACTTCCTCATAGCCATGCTCGGTGGTGTGCACATCGAGGAAGTAATTCGCCAGCGCGCGCTGGAGCAGCGCGCCTGCACCGCGCAACACATAGAAACGGCTGCCCGCCAACTTCGCCCCACGCTCCACGTCAATGATGCCCAGCTTCTCGCCCAAGTCCCAGTGAGCCAGCGGCGTAAACGCAAAGGACGGTCGCGTGCCCACTTCCAACACCACTCGGTTGCCGCTCTCGTCGGGCGCAACCGGGGCTTCCGGATCGGGCGGGTTGGGGATGCGCAACATGGCATCGTTGAACGCAGCTTCCACCTCGCGCAGTTCCGCATCCAGTTGCGCAATCTCGTCGCCGATGGACGCCATGCGCGCCTTGAGCGCATCGGCCTCGCTGCGCTGCCCGGCTTGATAGAGCCGCCCCACCTCCTTGGAGCCGCTGTTGCGCTCGGCGCGCAGCGCCTCGACGCGGGTCAAGATGGCGCGACGCCGCTCGTCCAGTTCCAGCGCCTTTTCCCACGGTGCTTCCGTGTCGTTCAGTTTAGCCATCGCCGCAGCCAATTCGGCACGATGCTCGCGCATCCAACGGATATCCAACATCGGTTTTCGCTCCTCCTATTCACATAAATTCACATAAAATCGCACCGACTCCCCAACCATCCGCCGATCGGGTCGGCGTCCCCGAACCGACTCAACCGCATCGCGCAACAAAAAAGCCCCCACGTCCTTGCCACAGGACGAAGGGACTTCGTGGTGCCACCCGGCTTCGCGCATTGCGACCCCATGTGCCGCCACGCGCCTCGTTTCAGGATAACGGTCTGGAGCCGCCCGACCATTGCCTGCCGGGTACTCGCAGGGTGCTGGCGATGACGCGTCCGGTTGCCTTGCACCACCCGGCAACTCTCTGAACGGCTGTGCGCCGCGCCCTGTCCCTGCTCAACGTATCGCTTGTTCGGTTTGCCGACCTACTGCAGACGATGGTAGCACAGCGGATTTTGGCTTGTCAAAAGCTACGCCGTGTTGCTGACCGCCGCGCGCAACACTAGGCCGGATGCGCCGCCAACCGCGCGCAGAGGGTAGGCAACCCATGCCATTCCGGCAAGCTCTCATGCCGCGCCACTGCATAGGCGGGCAAGCGCAGATGCTCCACCAGCCACGCCAGTACACCCTCTTCCATGCGCCGCTCCACATCCACGCGCACCACCGGGCGGTCCTCCTGGCGACGATGGCGCGCCGGAGCCACGCGCGGCGCGCCTGGCAGCGCCGTCTCCCCGCGCACAATACGGAAGAAGTAGACCCGGCGCACGGGCATCCCCGTAAACAGATGATGCACAAAAAAACGCACCAAATCCGCGGTCCACACGTGCACCGCCGGAGTGCGCCGCCCCGGCAGCCCAGGTCCTTGTGTCGTCGCCGGCAGCGCAATCAGCGCGGGCGTCTCCACCGGAATCTTCACGCGCGCAAAGAGGCGCGGCACCCCGTTCCCTTCCTCTGCCCCCTCGGGCCGACGCAACTCCACCAGCAGGTTGAAACTCTCGCTGCTGATGAACGGAAAGGGGCGCCCCGGGTCCACTGCCAGCGGCGTCAACAGCGGGTAGATACGCTGCATAAAATGACGATGCAACCAAGCACGCTGGCTTTCGTCGGTTTGCACCACCGGGCGGATGGCGATCCCTGCCTCGGCGAGATCGGGCAGCAAGTGGCGGCGCAGGAGCAGCGAAGCCTCGGCATAAAGACTTTCCACCCAGCGCGGTAGGGCCTCATACGCGGGCGGCACATTCAAGTGCGCCGGGTGAAACCACTCCCAGTTGGGCGCCACATGGTCCGTAAAGAGCGCATCAATCCCCTCCACCATAGCCGCCAAGTCCGCTACGCGCTCAGCCAGAGGCCTGCGCCGATCGGTTGCCGCCTGCAACGCCAGGGCAGGCTGCATCAACCACGCAGGCAAATCGCGGCGCGGGCCGAAACAGCGCGCCGCCAGACCATGCGCCAACCGCGCATTGCCATGCGCCGCCGAAGCAGCCGTCACCGTTTGGAACGTCTGGCTAGAGGTTGTGGAAGACAATGAAACGCCAAATTCACTGGACATAGTCACGTATGCGGCGCAAGCTGCGCCTGATTCCCCTGGGTTTCTTACATGAAAAATCGTAAAGGAGAAGTATAGCAGTCACTGCTCAACAACGCAAACGCCGAAAAAACCGCCCCGGAGAGCCTACGCCGCCCTCCGCATACCAGATTTACGAATCCAGCAGAAGCGCGCAAAGCGTGCAGAGCGCACTCAACCATGCGTCGCCGGGTCACCTTGCAGCACCGGTTTGCCGCTCTGCGCCCAGCGTGTAATCCCGCCCCGCAAATTACTCGCCTGATAGCCTTGCCCAATCAACCATGCCGCCACTCCGTAGGAGCGACTGCCGTGCGCGCAGGCCACCACGACCGCACGGTCCGCCGGTAACTCGCCCAGCCGTTGCGGCACCTCGTTCATAGGAATGTGCACCCCCACGGCAAAACGCACTTGCCGCCACTCATACGGCTCGCGCACATCCAATACCAGCGGCGGATTCGCACCGGCAAGCGCGGCGTCCAATTCCTCCACCGTCATTTCCGGCACCACCGGCTCCGGCTCATCGTCCACCACGCGCGGCGGTACCGGCGACACGGCGGACTTGCGCGTTCCCCCGATCCACTGCTTGATCTGTTCCCAAAGCCCCATCATTTTCTCCTTGCGGTCCCCAAACATCGGCATGTTGCCGTAGCCTAGTCGTGCCGCCCACGTCATTATGTAGAGTTGATGCAATTGCGCCGAATGTTACTGTAAACGTAGCACAGGACACTATCCGAAATTGCGCTCCATGCGGTATACTACCGTCAAGAGAGCATACAGGAGGAAGCCTTGAACGCAAATTGGAGTCGCAACGCGTTTGTCTATCTATTGATCTTGGTAGCTGGCGCGGCGCTGTTTCTCAATATCTATCGGCCTGACCAATCGCCCCAGCAGATCAGCCTCAGCCAGCTGGCAGACGCCATTCGCAAGGGCACGGTGCAAAGCATCCGCGTCAACGGACCGGAAATCCAAGTGATCGTGGACGAGAACCAGCCCCCCCTGATCACCCGCCGCGAAGCCAACGTGCCGTTGACCGAAACGCTGGTCGGCCTAGGTGTCACCCCCCAGCAGATGGCGCGTGTCCGGCTCCACTATGAAGCGCCGGGCAACAGCGGCAACTGGTTTGCGCTGCTGCTCAATCTCTTGCCCATCATCTTCATCGCCGGTCTGTTCCTCATTCTCTTCCGCCAGAGCCAGGGCAGCAACAACCAAGCCCTTTCCTTCGGCAAGAGCAAGGCGCGCCTCTTCACCGGTGACAAACCGACCGTGACCTTTGCCGACGTCGCCGGCTCCGATGAAGCCAAGATGGAACTCCAAGAAATCGTGGAATTCCTCAAGGAGCCGCAAAAGTTCGCTGCACTGGGCGCGCGCATCCCCAAGGGCGTGTTGTTGGTCGGCCCGCCGGGAACAGGCAAAACACTGATGGCAAAAGCCGTCTCCGGTGAAGCAGGCGTGCCCTTCTTCTCCATCTCCGGTTCGGAATTTGTCGAGATGTTTGTGGGTGTGGGTGCCAGCCGCGTGCGCGACCTCTTCGAGCAAGCCAAGCGCAACAGCCCCTGCATCATCTTCATTGACGAGATTGACGCGGTGGGGCGCTATCGCGGCACCGGGCTAGGCGGCTCCCACGACGAGCGCGAACAGACGCTCAACCAAATCCTGGTAGAGATGGACGGCTTCGGCACCGACACCAACGTCATCCTGATCGCCGCCACCAACCGGCCCGACATCCTGGACCCGGCGTTGCTGCGCCCCGGTCGCTTCGACCGTCGTGTCACTATGGACCGGCCCGACGTCAACGGGCGCATGGAGATTCTCAAGGTGCATGTGCGCGGCAAACCATTGGCCCCCGATGTAGACTTGGAGGTCATTGCGCGCCAGACGCCGGGCTTTGCCGGGGCTGACCTGGAAAACGTCGTCAACGAAGCCGCCATCTACGCCGCGCGGCGCAACAAGCGCATGATCGGGATGGCGGAGTTGCAAGAAGCCGTGGAGCGCATCGGTCTGGGCGGGCCGGAGCGGCGCAGCCGTCTCATGTCCGAACGCGAGCGTCGCGTCGTTGCCTATCACGAAGCCGGGCATGCCCTGGTCGCGCGTCTGTGCGAGCACGCCGACCCCATCCAAAAGATCACCATCGTCCCGCGCAGCAGCGCTGCCGGTTACGTCTGGCAGATCTCCGAGCACGACCGTGTGTTGAACAACCGCTCCTACTTCCACGACCGCATCGCCACCGCGCTGGGCGGTCGCGTTGCCGAGGAGATTGTCTTCGGAGAGATCACCACCGGAGCCAGCGGCGACATTCAGATGCTCACCAGCATGGCCCGCGCCATGGTCACCAAATATGGCATGAGCGAAGCCATGGGGCCGTTGCAATTCGGTCAACAGGACGAGTTGGTCTTCCTGGGCCGCGAGCTAGCCGAGCAGCGCAACTATAGCGAGGAAGTCGCAGAGTTGATTGATGCCGAGGTGCGGCGCATCGTGGACGAGGCCTATACCCGTGTGCGCGCCATGATCAGCAGCAACCTGGACAAGCTCCACGCCATTGCGCACGCCCTACTCGACCGCGAGACGCTCAACAACGAGGAGTTCGAGGCTGTCTTCCAGGCCGCGTAAACCGCACGCCACAACCAAATCCGGTTGCTTCGGAGCCGTCCGTGACCTAGGTTGCGGGCGGCTCTGCTTCGTCCACAGCGCCATGGCGGGTAGATAGCTTGAGCGCAGCCAAGCGCGCCTCGGCGACCTCCAGATACGTGGGATCAATCTCATACCCCACATAGACGCGATCGGCCTGCCACGCCGCCAGCGCCGTGCTGCCGCTGCCCATGAACGGGTCCAGCACTACGTCACCTTGAAACGAATAGAGTTGGATCAAGCGCGCCGGCAATTCTACCGGGAACGGCGCCGGATGCCCGACCTTCTTAGCCGATTCCGGGTTGATGTGCCAGACCGACTTGGTCCACTCCATGAATTGCTCGCGGCTGATGGTGCTGGCTTTGCCGTTCCCCTTGCGGGAAAACGTGCCTTTGCAAAAGACCAAAATATACTCGTGGACATCGCGCAGCACGGGATTGGCTGCCGATTGCCAGCTGCCCCACGCCATCGAAACCCCCGCGCCCGCACCCTTGTACCAAATGATCTCCCCACGCATAAGGAAGCCGATGCGCGCCATCAATTGGGAAATATGATCCGACAACGGGATATAAGGCTTACGCCCTAAGTTGGCAACGTTGATGCACACCCGCCCCCCATGCACCAGCACCCGGTAGGTCTCGGCAAAGACCGCCTCCAGCAACTGCAAATACTCGCTCAACGACAGGTCGTCGTCATACTCCTTCGACACATTGTAGGGCGGTGACGTAATCATCAGGTGCAGCGAATTGCTGGGAATCGCGCCCATGTCCTCGGCGCTGCCCAGGAGGATACGATTGTGTAGCTCATGGGGAAAAGGCTGGTCCGGGACCGGGGACGCTTCGATGGCGCGCCCCAACTCGGCATAAAGTTTCGATTGATAGTAGTCGGTGGAGTCATGGCTCACCCGCGCGGTGGTGCCGAATTTACTGGTGCGCGAACCCCTTGCCATAGCGGATATCCTTTGCCCGACGCTTTGCCCTCTACCGGATAGGGCAGAAGACGTCGCCATGCGGGTTACGAAGTCGGTCGAAAATAACGGGCGCGAACCGCGGTTCGCGCCCGGTCGGTCGTCAACTATCCCATCGCCGCAGAAGCTAGTGATAGGCGGCTTCCGCTGCGGTCTCCTCCTCTTCCTCGCGCAGCAAGACCGCGCGGCCCTGTCCGCCCCCCAAATCCGGCCCGACGATGCCGTTGTCCGCCAGTTGCTCCATCAAGCGCGCCGCCTTTGGATAGCCGATGCGGAGTTTGCGCTGCAACAGACTCACGCTGCACGTCCGCAGCCCGCGCAGCACGTCAATCGCATCTTGCAACAGCTCGTCTTCCTCATCCATGCGGTCCAGCAGTCCGTTCCAGGGCGGAACTACAGGCCCCGTGCCGTCTTGGGCGGCACGCGCCCGCCAGTGGTGGACCACTGCCGCGATCTCACTGTCGGAGAGATAACAGCCCTGCACGCGCGTGAGCTTGCCCATGTCCGGGCGCATGACCAACATATCGCCGCGGCCCAGCAGATTCTCCGCACCCGGCGTATCCAAAATCACGCGGCTGTCAATCTGGCTGGTCACGGCAAAAGCAATGCGCGAGGGAAAGTTCGCCTTGATCAGCCCTGTCACCACATCCGTGCTGGGGCGCTGGGTCGCCACGATCAAGTGGATACCGGTGGCGCGTGCCTTTTGTGCCAAGCGACACAGCTGACGCTCCACATCCTCGGCTGCGGTCATCATCAAATCCGCCAGTTCGTCCACCACCAGCACAATGTAGGGCAGCGGTTCCGGCGCGTTGCTGCCCCGCTTGGCGCGGCGGGCGATCTCGTTATAGGCCTCAATGTGGCGCACGCCCGCCTCGCGGAACAACTGATAGCGATCGTCCATCTGCAAGAGCAACCACGTCAGCGCGCCCATCACCTGGTCCATGTCGGTGATGACTTTGCCCAGCAGATGGGGGATGCCGTTGTAGCCGGGCAGTTCCACCATCTTGGGGTCCACCATCACAAAGCGCAGGCTCTCCGGTCCATGCTGCATGAGCAGGCTGGTGATGATGGTGTTGATACAGACCGACTTGCCCGACCCGGTCGCGCCGGCAATCAGCAGATGGGGCGCGCGGGTGAGATCCATGGTCACCGGCGCGCCCGCCGTGTCGCGGCCCAGCGCCAAGAGCAATTTCCCGTCTTGGCGGCGCACCGAGTTGCTCTCCAGCAACCCGCGCAGCGAAACCAGCGCCTTGGTCGCGTTGGGCACCTCGATGCCCACATAGGGACGGCCCGGCACCGGCGCCTCGATGCGCACTGCCGGCGCCGCCAACGCCAACGCCAGATCGTCGGCAAGATTCACAATGCGGTTGACGCGCACCTTGCGTCGCTTGCCCGATTGCTCCACAAAGAGCGGCTCCACGCCGAACTGGGTTACCGTCGGCCCGCTCTCCACATGCACCACGCGCACCGGCACGCCGAAATCCTCCAGCGTGCTCTCGATGATCGCCTGCACTGCGTCCACATCCACGCTGCCATAGCTCCCCGTATCTGCGCTGAGAAGATCCAACGGCGGCAGGTCGGCGGGTCGTGCCGGAGGCTTGGGCGCGCGTGCGCTGCGCTTGGTCTGCGTCGCAGGCGTAGCCGCAGCAGGCGACACCGGGACGACAGCAACTTGGCTGCGCGGTCGCGCCGTGCGTGCCCGTGGACGCGCGGTGGACTCCCCGGCTTCATCCCACTCTGCGGCGTCATGGCTCGCCGAGACGAAATTCGGCGTCAACGGCAGCGGAGACCCCGGCGTGTGGCGCGCTGTCCTGTGGGGCGCGGGTACGGCAGCCGTCCAGCTGACCCAGACCGCGCCCGCCCAACGCAGGAGATGCCATCCATAGGCAGCAATGAAATAGAGAGGGGTAAAACGGATGAGCAGAAACGCGCCGCAAGCACACAGGGCAAGGGCCAATCCGCCTGCCACACCCTGTCCGAACCCCGCGACCAGTAGGCCACCCAGCACCCCGCCCACATAGCCGCCGTAGCGCCCGTCGTTGGGGATCAGGTTCCAATGAAAGACCGGGTTGTGCCAGGCAAAGGCGCCCACTTGCAAACCAAGCAAGAGCAACTCACCGCCCAGCATTGCCTCCACACTCCAGTAGCCGGCACGCTCGCCCAGGACCAGCACCGCGCCCAACAACATCAGCCCCAGCGCAAACAAGGGGGCGGTCCACCCGATCATCTTGACCAGCCAGGGCAACCCGTCCGCGCTACGCAGACTGAGAAAAAGCAGCGCGCCCACCACGGCTATCACCAAGCCCAACAGTTGGAGATTGGACTGGGCCTGCCCGCTGAAATCCCATCCGCCCAGCGTGCGGGACGGAACCATGCGGTTGATGCGAAGTTCGGATTTTGCCATATTTCCCCTCGATTCCTGCCGGCGCTGCGGCTCAACCGTCGCGGCCTAGCTGGAACCGGTGGGAGACTCCTCCTTCACCCGCTTGGCTTCGGAACCGTTGAGCGCGCCTGGCGCCGGGTCAATCCAGTCGAACAGGTCGCCGTTGCTTTGCTCCATCTCGGTGAGCACCCGCGCCACTTGACCGATGGCGACCCGCTGCTTGCGATAGAGATCGCTTTCGCTGATAGCAAGGCGATCGGCGATCTCGCGCACCTTGCGCCCCTGGATAAAGCGCATCTCCAGGATGTTATAGAGCAACCATTCCGGCGTGCTAAGGCTTTGGCGACCGTCGGGTCGCAACCTCTCGATGGCGGTCCCCAACACCAGCCGCAACGCCTTGGTCGGATTGCCGTTGGCGCGGTCTATAGCCTCCCCCACCACCCGCAGATGGACCAGCGGGCTGCGGGTCAGTTTCGGCCCGCCCCAGTAATGGCTGAGTGCATCCTTGACCCACACCTCGAATTCAGGGCTATGAATCGGGCTGGGATTGAGCAAGGCGCTGGTAGGCGACTCATCACTCTCATGTGTCTGATACGGCACCACATTGCGCATCTGCTGGATGCGCTCGATGTCCGGGATGATGCGCCGGAGCGCCTCAAAGACCCGTTGCTGGAGTTGGCGGTCCATCAAGGCACGCGCCACGCTCGCCACCATGCGGTCCAACACCGCCGCTTCATCCTGGGTGAGCAGGGGCGTCTCCGTGCGCGCCTTGACCCCCAGAATCCCTACCACCCGGCGCTCCCCGTTCTCTGACCCCGGCTCCAGCAAGGGCCAAACCCAGAAACCCCGGTGCGAAAGCGGATGCGCCGCGATATCCTCCTGCTTGAGGGCTTCGGTCAGCGCCTCGCCCCAGTCGTCTACCGCAATCACCGCCTCGCGCGTATCGGCAGGTCCGATGACAGCCTCCAACATGAGGTCCGGGCCTGCCGTTGCCGCCACAAAGCCCGACGGCACTCGCAGCAGCTCGCACAAGGCGGCTAAATTGTTTTCGAGGAATTGACGGACGTCGCTTGTAGCCAGCAAACGACGATCCAACTCACGCAACCACGCGATTTCATCGCGATCTTCTCGATAGACAAGACGGTCTACCAACGTTTTCGTTACGCTGAGAATGAGCTGGCTCAGTACGATCACGCCGGTGATCACGCTGAACAACACAATATCACGCGGCAAACCCAACAGCCGCTCGATGCGCGGCACCGTCTGCACCGCCAGAATGACCACAATCGCCACCACCGGCCCGCGAAAGAAAAAGCGGATCAGCCGATAGCGCACCACGCGGTCCGGCGTCAAGACACCAAAATAGGCGACGGCATACGCCATCAGAACCAGCAACACCGCTACCGCGCTGTTCACCATCAGCGCCGCCACCAAGATCAAGACGCCGGATTGATCGTCCGGGGCAAAACGTCCGAAGCCGATCAAATAGGGGAAGATCCCCACCGCCGGCGCGCCGAACGCAATCAACAGATGAGTCATACGCTGGCGGCTGGCGTCGGTCAAGCAGCGGGCACGCGCCTTCCATACATTGGCAAACGACAAGCCCAGCGCAGCCACAAAGTAGGCGGCAAAGGGCCAAAAGAGCGGTCCCGGTTGCAAATAGCTGATGGGCGGGCGATAGACCACCTCACCTACGATCTGGTCGCCGAACAGCGCGCTGGCGGCGCTCAAGAACGACAAGACTACCCCTACCGCCGCAATCCAGCGCCGTCGCGACATCCGATAGTTGGTGGTGCGTAAGACCGCCAGCGAGAAGAGATAGTAGGCCGCGGGCAACATGGCAATGCCCAGCCACTGGAGGCGCAGCCAGCGCGCCGCCGACGCCGCGGACAGCACACGGTCCAGCGCTACCTCCGCCGCGTAGGAGAGCGCCACACACGCCAACAACAGGGCAAACCAGCGCGCCACACTGTCGCGGAAGTTGTAGGTCAAGGTGTAGGCCAAAAGTGAAAAGGCCAAAATCACCAAGACCGACGACAGCGCGACATTTAGAAAGTCCAACAATGCCGGCAACAACGACCAAAACCCGTCCATCGCGCTCAACTCACCCACTCTACTTGTTCGTCCACCACCACCCACATCTTGCGGCGCTTCTTAAGGCTCAACCGGAACCCGCCGCCTACCATCGGTGTGCGGCGAATATGCAGGTTGAGTTCCGCGTCGTTGAGGGTGCGAAATTCGATGGGGTCCATCTCGATCAAGGGACCGGACGCGGGCGGAGCCGGCTCATCCGCCATCAACCAATAGGTCTCGCCCTCGAAGCCCAAATCCCCTTCCACCTCGGCAGCGTGGCGGCGCACACGCAGTTGCGCCGGTGCCCCGTCCGCGTTCGGCTCCAGATAGGCGCGTTGCCCCAATTTATGGAGCAGGGCCGTGCGCCGGATACGAATGGTGTCCGGCTCCTGCGTATCCGCGCTGCGATAATAGCGCGCCAGGGCATAGGTCGGCCCAAACGCGTTTTGCTGACCCAAGAGACGCAGCAACTCCTCGCGCACATGGCTCCAGCGATAGCGCCACTCTTTGGCCTGAATCTGGTCGCCATATTCCAGCAGTTCCAGCGTAGCCTCCGCGCCCAGCCGGCTCAAAATCGCCACGGGGGAAAGGCGCGTCGGGTCCTGCTTCAAGCGTACCAGCAGCACCTCCGGGGTAGTTTCCGTATCGTCCGGGGCCAAAAAGGCGCGCCGCGTGCTCAAGCTGAAAAAGATTCCCACCACCACCGCGCTCACCAACAACCCCACCAGCGTCCAGGCGACCGGGTCCATAGACGCCGCCAACCGCTCCAGGGTGGGCAAGCGGTCCAGTTCCAGTTGGTCCAGCCAGCGCCGGAGCAGTTCACCAATGTCGGGCATGGCGTACAAACAGACAACGGCGCCCTGCGCGCCGGAAAAACACCTGATCCTCAACGATCGCCGAATGCTACGAGCGATACCTGTGCCGTGATTGTACCACAGCCGCGCGGGACCGGTGGCGCGCGGTGGGTTCCGATTGGCGATCACCTACGCGCGCCGAAGCCGGGCGCATGGAAGGCAAAACATGAGAAGGCACAACATGAGGAGAAGATGAGAATGTAAGTGTTCCAACCGGCGCTGTCCAATGAGCGCCCTATACTTTGCACAGCAAATGCATAAGGATTGTGCAACAAGATTCCAATACAGCAACACCACAATCCACGCAAAACATCTCGTTTGCCGGAAGTTTCACAACCAACAAGCTGTACCAACACACACCACACACGAAGGAGAAGTTTCATGCAACGCCTGAGTCTGATTGCCGCCCTGCTGGTTGTAACGCTGGTAGTTGCCGCCTGTGCGCCCGTTGCGCCGGCACCGGCGCCGGC
>CAKZVN010000013.1 GCA_937922105.1 uncultured Litorilinea sp. | reverse complement strand
CTTGGGCGCAGCGCCGGGGGGCTGGACGCGCGTGCTGCGCCGGCTGGAACAATATGTCACCGCGGTCGATCCGGCAGAGTTGGATGCACGCCTGACGGGTGACCGTGGCGTGCGCCACAAGCGCATGACTGCGGAACGCTACTTGGCGGACGGGCCGGATACCTTCGATGCCATCGTCAACGACATGCGCCAGGATGCGCGCGATTCGGCGCGACTGATGGTTGCCTATGCGCCCTATCTTTATCCCCATGGCTGGGCGTTGATGACCCTCAAGTTACCCGCGGTCAAGCGGCGGGCGATTTTGGAGCAGGCGCTGGCGGTGTTGCGCGGCGGTTATACCATCGCGGGGGCGCGGCAATTGTTCCACAATCGTAGCGAGATTACCGTGCTGCTGCGCCCGCGGGAGTAGGCTGGATCTATTGTTGGACCGGCGGCAGGTTCTCGCAGGCTTGACCGTTGAAATTGGGGTCCAAGTTGTGGACATCGAAGCCGCGGATGCGGAAGCAGTACTCGAAGCAGAGTTGGGCCGCTTGGCGGTGGGGGAAATCTGCGCTGACACAGCTGTAGGTAGGTTGGTCGCAAGCGCAGATGGGTTGGGCCAAGCTGGTAGGCGTGGGAACCGGCGTGGTCAACGGCTCCGGCGGGATGGTAGGCAGCGGTGTGAAGGTCGGTGTTGGCGTGGGACTCGGCGTGAAGGTCGGTGTGGGGACGACCAGCGGCAACAGCGCCGGTGCATTGCTTACTGCGCTGGTGGGAATCCACAGCCCGTTGGCGAGGAGATACCACGTCCCTTCGGTAAAGAGCGCGATGACATCTACCGGCTCACCTGCGGACAGTGTGGTCGTGCTGGGGGAACCGGTGTCGGGAGCGATATGCAACTGGACGCTGCGATTGGTGACCGGAAGACTCGGCTCAGCGGTGGGGGCGTCAGGCGAAGTTTCCTCTTGGGGCATCGGGGTTGCGTTGCGGTCAGCCGATGCCTCCGCTCGATCGGGCACAGCACCGGGTGTCTGCGGCGGCGGTGCAGGCGCGGCGTTCTCTGCTAACAGATGCGGCTGGGCGACCGGCGGGATGGGCGTCGCAAGCACAAGGGTGAGCGGAATCGGTGTGACCGTCGGCGTGGCGCTCGCCGCCGCGGGTTGGGGCGTCGGGTTGTTCGATGTCACCGGCGCAGGTAGACGCGTTGCTGCGACGGCGGGGGGCATGATGAGCGCAGCGGGGAGCAACGATGTGGTAGCAACCGCCGCCGGCGCGACGGTCACCAGGGGGGCATCGGCAGCCGTTGTAGGCGCGGTCACCTGGGTGGGCGGTGGCTGGATGACGACTGCCTGACGCGTGGTTAAACCGGTGACGGTGACTGCCGGGAGCGCCGTCGGAGGCGCTGTCGGCGCAACCGCAAGGGGCGACGCAGTTGGTGTCGGCAGCGGAGAGAGACGCGCGCGCAGGGTCGGGTAGGCCACAATGGCGATGGCGATGACAACCAACGCGACGACGGCGGTTGCCCAGCGCAGGAATGAGGTCATGGCGCGAGTTGCTCCGCAAACCAACTTCCTAATAAGAGGCGCCGGACGGGCATGGCGCCAGGGCCGAACCGAACGTGAGCGGGATCGGGCGCGTATCGCCGGCGGCGCACCCGTCTTCACGCTCTTGCCCGGCGATCATACCATAGAGCAGTTGTGCTGACTACCGCGGGCGGTAATGGGACATTTTCTAGTAGGCGTGAGATAACCGCATGCGACTCGCAGTTTTAGCCGATGTGCACGGCAATTTGCCGGCGCTGTTGGCGGTGATGCAAGAGTTGGAACGGATGCAGCCCGATTATGTGCTGCTCAACGGCGATCTGATCAACGCCGTGCCTTTTAGCGCCGAGGTGTTGGAGGTGGTCTGCGCGTCGGATTGGGTGGTGGTGCGCGGGAACCACGAGTTCTATTACCTGGATTACGGCACGGAACGTGCCCTGGTCGGCTCGGACGACCCGGCGCGCTGGGGCCAACTGCATTGGCTGTTGGAGCGCATCTCACCTGAGCAAGGCGAGTACTTGGCGCTACTGCCGGATGAGCGCACACTTTACTTGCCGGGGACGCAGCCGCTGCGCATGGCGCATGGCGTGCCGGGGCGCAACCGTGTCGGTTTTTACAACGAGCAGCCTGCGGAGGCGATTGCCGCAGAGTTGGTGGATGTGGCGCAGCGCACGATGGTTTCGGCGCATACCCATGTGCAGGTGGACCGGGTGGTTTCGCTCGCCGAGGCCCAGCAGCCGGATATGTATGCGGACCCGCACCGCGCAGCCGGGCGGCGCTACGGCAACGGTGCGGGCGGGTCGCGGCGTTGGCATGTGATCAACCCGGGCAGCGTGGGCTTGCCGCTCAACCGTGATCCGCGCGCCCAGTTTGCGCTGCTGGAAAGTGTGCCGGAGAGCGTAGCACCGGGCGGTTGGTTGGCGACCCACCACCGGGTGGCATATGACCGTCGTCCTGCGTTGGAGGCCTATACCACCAGTGGGATGTGGGAGGCAGGCGGCGTAATTACCGAGTTGTTTTACTGGGAGTTGGTCACGGCGGAAGCCGAGATTGTGGAGTTTTACCAATGGGCGCGAAGTGCCGGCTATGACCCGGATGCGGACATCACCGGCGCGTTTCGTGCCTATAAAGAGCGGACCGGGCGCGCTGCCTATGTGCGGCGTCTGGACCCGCTCTACCACCCAGAAAGAGGATGAGAGTGCGACATGGACTTTGCATCGCAGGCCGAGGTCGAGGGAATTCGCAACACGGTCGAACGCATTCGCCGGCAAGTGGCGCAGGTGATTATCGGCAAGGAGCACACCGTGGACTTGCTGCTGATTGCCTTGTTGTGCGAGGGGCATGTGTTGCTGGAGGATGTGCCGGGTATCGGCAAGACGACGTTGGCAAAGACCTTGGCGCGCACGGTGCGCTGTTCGTTTAGCCGCATCCAGTTTACGCCCGACCTGTTGCCTTCCGACATTACGGGGGTGAATGTTTACAATCAGCGCGAGAATCAGTTCGAATATCGTCCCGGCCCGGTGATGGCGCAGATGGTTTTGGCGGACGAGATCAACCGCGCGGGGCCGCGCACCCAGTCGGCGCTGCTGGAGGCGATGGAAGAGCGCCAGATTACGGTGGACGGCGTGACGCGTCCCTTGCCCTATCCGTTTTTGGTCCTGGCAACTCAGAATCCGGTGGAGATGGAGGGGACTTTTCCATTGCCGGAAGCCCAGGTGGATCGCTTTTTGATGCGCGTGGCGTTGGGGTATCCGGCGCGCGAGGAGGAGCGGCTGATGCTGCGCCGTTTTCGCACGCAGAATCCGCTGGCAGCCCTGGAGCCGGTGGTGGGGGTGGACGATATCCGCACGGCGGGCGCAATTTGTCGCCGTGTCTATGTGCATCCGGTGGTGGAGGACTACCTGCTGGACTTGGTGCGCGCGTCGCGGGAGGATGCGGGGGTGGAGTTGGGGGTTAGCCCGCGCGGCACATTGGCGTTGCTGCGCGCGGCGCAGGCTTGGGCGGCGCTGAATGGTCGGGCATTTGTGATACCCGACGATGTGAAGCAGATGGCGCAACCGGTGTTGGGGCACCGGCTGGTGTTGCGGCCCGATGCCCGGCTGCACGGTCATACGGCGGACGCGGTGTTGGCGCGCCTGTTGCAAGCGACACCGGTTCCCGTGGAAGAGACCTGGGCCGCGGCACTCCCCACCCCGGCGTAACTCCGATGGGTACACTTTGGTGGCTCATCATTGCGCTGCTGTTGATCAGCAGCGCGCTGTTACGCAATAACTTGCTTTTCCTGCTCGGCCTGTTCTTGTTGTTGATCGCTGGGGTGTCGCAGCTGTGGACGCGCTATTGTTTGGCAGGCGTGGGTTATCGGCGGCGCTTCGGCAGCGCGCGGCTTTTCTTCGGCGAGGAAACGGAATTGGCGGTGGAGTTTGTCAACGCCAAGCCGTTGCCGCTGGCGTGGCTGCGCGTGGAGGATGACATTCCCGGTTCGTTTGAGGTGCGCGGGGCCAAGACCGAGGGCAGCCATCTGGTAGGCCGCGCGCGCTTGGTCAATTTGCTATCGTTGCGCTGGTATGAGCGCGTGACGCGGCGCTATCGGATTCGCCCGCTGCACCGCGGCGCGTGGCGGTTCGGACCGGCGGAGATTTCATCAGGTGACATTTTCGGCTTCGCGCTTAAGCGCCAAGAGTTGGCGGACGCGGAGATTGTCCTGGTCTATCCAAAGGTGGTGGCGCTGGAGGCATTGGGCCTGCCGGCGCAGCGACCGTTCGGCGAGCTACGCACGTCACGCCGGGTCTTGGACGACCCGTTGCGTATGATGGGCGCGCGCGAGTATTTGCCCGGCGACAGCTTTCGCCATATTCACTGGAAGGCGACCGCGCATCGCCAGGCGTTGCAAACCAAAGTGTTCGAGCCGTCTGCCGCGCTGCCATTGGCAATCTTCCTCAACATCAACACCTATGAGCATCTTTACGAGGGGCGCGACAGCGATTTGCAGGAGTATGCCATTTGTGCGGCGGCGTCGGTGGCGCGCTGGGCGTGGGATAATGGTCATCCGGTGGGCTTGTATGTGAACTCGATTGCCCAGCCGGGCGCGCAGCGCATTCGCATCCGCCCGGGCAGTAACCCGGCGCAGTTGCTCTATATTCTGGAGGCGCTGGCGAAGGTGGTGGAGTTCGGACGTTGGCCCATTGACGCGGTCTTGCAGACTGAAGGGATTCACTTGCCTGCCGGGTGCAGCATTGTGGTGGTTTCGGCGACCGCCAACGCGCGTGTGCAACAGGCGTTGCTGGACTTGCGCCGGCGCGAGTATGGGGTGACCTTGATCTCGCTGGGCGAGCGTATCGGCGATCTGCAGTTGCCCGGCGTGCGGCGCTATCATCTGGGTGGGGAGAGGGAGTGGCATGACCTTACCACGCTGGCATTGGCTTAACGACGGGGTTGTGCCGCTGCTGGTTGTCCTGGTGCGGCTGAGTTGGATTTGGCCGTGGTTGGAGATGCTGCGGCGCTGGTTGACGGGGAGCGCGCCTGAACCCTGGCTACCGCTGTGGTCGCTGCCGTTGTTGCTGCTGGGGGGCACAGTGGCTGCACGGCTGGCAGGCGAACAAGAGCGCCCCATCGTGGTGACGCGTGTCTGGGTGGCGGGAAGCGGCTTGCTCGTCATCCTTGTCCTGATCTGGTGGAGGTTGACGGCGGGGCAGACAGCGCTGGTGGACTTGCGCTGGTTTGCGCTCTTGGTTGCGGAAGTGACGCGCTGGGAAGGGGAGCTGTCGCCCGTGCTCTTTGCGCTCTTTGTGGCGGCGGGGCTGTGGATGCGCGGGGTGGCGGATGCTTCTGCCCGGCGCACGCGCGATGACGTGTGGCGCACGTGCGCGACCGCCTATGCAGCCTTTGCCCTGCTGGCGGTGGCGGGTCAACTCGACCGTGGTGGGCTGCCTGCGGGCGCGGAGCAGTGGGTGATGGTGTTGGTCGCGTCGAGCCTGTCCGCGCTGGCGCTGTCGAGCCTGGAACTGGCGCGCAGTGTACGCGCGTGGGGCAGTGATCGCGGCGCGCCGCCTGCTCTGAGCCGTGACTGGCTGGTGAGCGTGGCGGTGGTGATCGGGTTGATGTTGGTGGTGGGCTTGGGCTTGGGAGCGCTGATCACGCCGGGAACTGCGGCCCAAGTGTTGGAGTGGGTGGCGATTCCGCTGCGTTGGTTGGCGATGCTGGTGGGCTATGTCATCTTGGCCCTGACTTATGTGCTCTTTCTGATTCTGACGCCGCTGATCGAGTGGTTGCGCGCTCAGCTGGCGGAGCAGGAGCCGCGCGAAGTCCAGGAGACAGGCTTTGGGCAACAACTGGAGGAATTGACAAGCCAATCCCCTTTTGCGCTTTCGCCTGCGGCAGAGGAATCGCTGCGCTGGTTGGGCGTGGTGGGGCTGCTGGTGGTGATGGCGGTGGCGATTGCGCTCTTGGTGCGCTTTTATCGCCGCGAACGCGAGAACGACCCGGACGAAACGCGCGAGACGATCTTGACCGGCGATTTGCTGCAGGAGCAGATGGCTGCCCTTTGGCGCCGGCTGCGAGCCTGGGGGCGGGGCAGACGCAGGGCAATCGCGCCGTTTTTGGGTCTGGACGGCGAGGAAGCGAGCCGCCGCGCGCTGCGCGCACTCTATCAGCAGTTGTTGGCGCTGGCAAGCGCTGCGGGGCTGGCGCGACTGCCGGATCAGACGCCGCGTGAATACATGGGGCGCTTGGCGGCGCGTTGGCCCGGTCATGACGCCGCTTGGATGACCATCACCCAGGCGTACATAACGGCACGATATGGGGAACGGTTGCCGGAGGCTGCCCAAGTCGGCGCAGCACAGGAGGCGTGGGCGGAGGTTGCGCCGGCGGTGACGCAGTCACAGCCGGAGTCCGCCAATCACCCCGATAGCGAGGAGGGGGCTGGGACGCGCCGAGAGCACCCGGTGGCGTTTTAATCTGCCGGAATGATTTGACACTGCTCTGGGCGAACCCTATAATGGCATGGTTTGGCATCGTGCAGATTCCGCCGGCGCTTGCGGGCCGGCCCGAAAGCGGGAGTGGTTGTGAGCATGCGAACAAATTCGGTCTCGCTGGTCTTGGTACTGCTGTTGGCTGCGCTGACCTTCTACATTGTGTTGCCCATTGATCATCCGGCGTGGTTCGAGCGCATCGTATCGCTGGGCAGCGAAACCCCGCGGGACCTAAGCGAGTTTAAGCTGGGGCTGGATTTGCAGGGCGGCACGCAGGTGTTGTTGGAAGCTGACCTTGCAGAGGGGCAAAGCCCGGCAGATGGGGCCATGGATACGGCGCGCAGCATTGTGGAAAGCCGTGTCAATGGTCTGGGCGTGGCGGAGGCGGTTGTCCAAGCCCAGGGCGATTTGCGCATCATTGTGGAGTTGCCCGGCATCAGCAACCCGGACGCGGCGGTGGAGACGTTGCGCTCCACAGGCCAATTGGAATTTGTTGATCCGGCGGGGTTGACGCTGAGCCAGGGGATGGTGATCAATACCACCAACCGGCCCACCGTGGCTACCGATTTGGAAGCGGATATTTTGGCTGGGCGAGTGCGCCCGGAACTGTTGCCGGTGTATACCGACCGTGTGTTTCGCACGGTGATGACCGGTGACGTGTTGCGTACTGCGGTGGCAACCCAGGACCAATTCAACCAGTGGCAGATCAACTTCGAACTGACCCCGGCAGGCGGCGAGCAGTTTTTCGAGTATACCCGCGCGCATATCGGTCAACCGATGGCGATTGTGCTAGACGGTCGCGTGCTGTCGGCGCCGGTGATCAATGCCGCGATTCGCGATTCGGGTGTGATTACCGGGCAATTTGATCGTGCCGACGCCGAGTCGCTGGCGGTGCAGATGCGCTATGGTGCGCTGCCCGTGCCGCTGAAGGTGATTGATATTCGCACCATCGGCGCGAGCCTGGGCCGCGACTCGGTGGAGAGCAGTTTGCGCGCTGGGATTCTTGGCGTGGCAGCGGTGCTGCTCTTTATGTTGGCGCTCTATCGTTTGCCGGGGCTGTTGGCATCGGTGGCGTTGGTGATCTATGTCTTGCTTAACCTGGCGATCTTTAAGCTAATTCCGGTGACCTTGACCCTGCCGGGGATTGCCGGGTTTATCTTGTCGGTGGGGATGGCGGTGGACGCCAATATTCTGATCTTCGAGCGCATGAAGGAAGAAATTCGCAACGGGCGCAGCTTGCGACTGGCAGTAGAAGCAGGGTTCAGCCGGGCGTGGTTGGCGATCCGCGACGGCAATTTGTCCACGTTGATCAGCTGCGCGGTGTTGTATTGGTTCGGCAATACGTTTGGTGCAAGCGTGGTGAAGGGCTTTGCCGTGACGTTGAGCATCGGTGTGGTGCTGTCCATGTTCACGGCGGTGGTGATCTCGCGCACTTTCATGCGCGCGGTCTTGTCTGCCGGCGGACAGCGGTTGAGCCAAAGCCGCGCGCTGTTGGGCATTTAGTGGTTTGATCGCCAAGTGTCGAAGATAGTCATGCTGCTTGCTGGAGGCGGGCGTTGCGCCCACGTAGCGAAGCATCCCCCTCTGGTGATCTGCCGAGACTCTTCGTCGCTGCGCTCCTCAGAATGACGGCTGCTTGGTGAACAGACCACGGAACTGACGAACTGAACACCGGACGCAATTTGGCGCCGGTTGGGTTGTGGATCGGGCCATTGGCCCGCACGCGAAGGAAGATTGCGGCATGTACGACATCGTGGGGCGTCGCCCGCTTTGGTACACCATTACCCTGATCTTGATCATTCCGGGTATCCTGTTCATGATCTATTCGTTGACGACGCGGGGGACACCGTTGCCGCTGAGCATTGACTTTACCGGCGGTACGCTGTGGGAGATGCGCTTTCCCCAGGATGTGGCGCCGGCAGAGGTGCGCCAGATCTTTGTGGAGCGAGGATACGCCGACACCATGGCGTATCATGTGGAGAACGACCAGACCGTCCAGGTGAAGTTCAAGGAGATTACCGCGGAGGAGAAGGCGCTGCTGCAAGGCGCCATTGTGGCGCGGCTGGGCGAGTTTGACGAGCGCTTCTATCGCAGCATCGGCCCGGCGATTGGCAGCGAGGTGAGCCGCGCCGCGGTGGTAGCTGTGGTGATTGCATCGGTCGGCATTTTGTTGTACATCGCATGGGCCTTCCGCCAAGTGTCACACCCCTTCCGCTATGGGACCTGCGCGATTGTGGCGTTGGTGCATGATGTGTTGGTGACCATCAGTTTTGTGGGGGTGATGAACCTGATTGCAGGGTGGGAAGTTGATGCGCTTTTTTTGACCGCGATCCTGACGGTAATCGGGTTCAGTGTGAATGACACGATTGTGGTCTTCGACCGCATCCGCGAGAACACGCGGCGCTATCGGGGCGAGGCCTTCGGCGTGATCGCCAACCGCAGTTTGCTGGAGACCATGCAGCGGTCGTTGGGGACGCAGATCACGGTGTTGTTGGTCTTGGTGGCGATCCTTGTCTTCGGTGGAGCCAGCTTGCAGCAGTTTATGGCGACCATGCTGGTGGGCATGGTATCGGGAACCTATAGTTCTATCTTCAATGCCACGCCGTTGTTGGTGGCATGGGAAGAAGGATCGTTGTTGGGCGCGCGCGGGAAGAGCGGTGTGCGCTTGGCAGACGGCGGCGCAACGGCATAGCAACCGCTCCAAGAAAACAGAGACAAGGCGGCGGGGGATATGCCTCGTCGCCTTTTCGATTGGCACACAGGCAGTATGCAGGCCGATACGTCGTTGTTTATGGTAAGATAGATGATAGGAAACCGGGCGCGCACACAACTCCCCGTTGTGGCGCGCCGCTACGATTGAAAGGGGGCGGAACATTCGCGCACTCGTCCTGACACCCACCGGTCCACAAGTTGTCATGAACTACCCCGACCCTGTCGCGCAAGCAGGTGAGGCCCTGATCCGGGTGCGGTTAGCCGGGGTCTGCGCCACCGACTTAGAGTTGACGGCGGGATATAAGGGCGGCTACCGTGGTGTCATGGGACATGAGTTTGTGGGCGAAGTGGTGGCAGCCCCGGGCGCGCCGCAGTGGGTGGGGAGACGCGTGGTGGGCGAGATCAACATCAGCTGCGGGAGGTGCGATTTGTGCCGCCGCGGGTTGGGTAAACACTGCAGGCGGCGTCAAAGTTTGGGGATTATGGGGCGCGACGGCGCATTTGCCGACTACTTGACCCTGCCGATCGCGAATTTATACGCGGTGCCCGATCACGTGCGCGATGAGCAAGCCGTCTTTACCGAGCCGTTGGCGGCGGCATTTGAGATCACGGCGCAGGTTCCTGTCCATCCGACCCTACGTGTCTATGTGGTGGGGGATGGTCGTCTGGCGCTATTGGCGGCGCAAGTGTTGGCGGCGACCGGATGTGACCTCACGGTAGTGGGGCGGTACGCGGACAAACTGGCGGTCTTGCAAGGCACGCCGGCTGTCACGTGCTTGGACAGCGAGACGGCGCGCGCGGAGTTGGCGGAGCAGCCTGCCGATTTGGTGGTTGAAGCAACCGGTACGCCGGGCGGTTTTGCGACGGCGCGCCAGTTGGTGCGCCCCGGCGGGACGATTGTCTTAAAGAGCACCTATGTCGAGGCGCTTCAGCAGGTGGACCTGAGCGGGTTGGTCGTGGATGAAGTGACGGTGGTCGGCTCGCGCTGTGGTCCGTTTGCGCCCGCGCTGCGTCTGCTGGGGACAGGTTGTTTGCGTAC
>CAKZVN010000012.1 GCA_937922105.1 uncultured Litorilinea sp. | reverse complement strand
CGACAGGCGCGGTGACGGTGGTCAAAACGCTGGAACTGGACGGCAACTTTGCCGCACAGATCAAGCGCACCTCTCCCACGACGCGATTGATCGGGCGTTTGCCCAACTTGCCCCAACTGTCGTTGGCGACGTTGGACCCGCGCGCGGCCGCGCGCGAATTCGTGGCGTGGTTGTTGCCTGTCGCCGAAGACCCGACGCGACGTCCCTATTTTGACGGCTGGGAGGCCTATAACGAGCCGGTCGCTGCCAACGCCGAGGAGATGCAGCGGTTGGCCGACTTCGAGGCCGAGCGCACGCGCTTGCTGGCGCCCTATGGTCTGCGCAGTGTTATCGGCAATTTCGGCACGGGCCAACCGCCGCTGGAATTGTGGGAGTCCTTCCTGCCCGCGGTGCAGGCTGCGCGCGAACATGACGGGTGGCTAGGGTTGCACGAGTATTCCGCGCCCACCATCTATTACCTGACCACGCGTGACAACCAGGGGCGCTACCCCGGCGTGTCGCCGGCGGATCGGGGCTGGCTCACCTTGCGCTATCGCATGGTCTATGAACAGTTCTTGATCCCGCGCGGGTTGGCGATTCCGTTGGTCTTTACGGAACTGGGGGTAGATGGGTTGGTGGCGGAACGCCCCGGCCCGCCCGACGCGCTGGGCTGGCAGGATTTTCAGGCCTACTGGGCCGAGCATGGGTTCGGGCTGTGGGGGCCGGGCGCGTATATCGAGCAGCTGGTCTGGTTCGATGAAGCCATGCGCCAGAACGAGTATGTGATCGGCGGCGCGATCTATGCCCTGGCTGCCAGCGCGGGGTGGGAGTCGTATGACATCCTCGGCCCTGCGGCGGAGGTGCTGCGCCAGTATTTGAGCGTACATGCGCCGGTCTAAATGCGATTGTGACCGGTGCATCGTTGTTCCATCACTGTTGAATCGAGAATGAGCGGAAACCAACCATGCCGTTGACACAGATTCATGCCGGGTTAGCCAATACCGCATTGCTCTTTATTGCTGTGCTGGGCATTTGGGCCTTCGGCCTGCGTGTGATGAACCGCCCGCTGGGCAGTTCGTGGTTCGGCGCGGCGGTGATGGGCGAGGTCCTCTTGGTCGTCCAAGCGCTCATCGGCGCGCTGCTTTACCTCCAGGGCTATGGCGGGATGCTAGTGCGCCCGTTTATGCACATCCTTTACGGCATTGTAGCGGTGGTGACGCTGCCCGCGGCATGGAGCTATTTCGGTCACGTGGAGGACGAGCGGGTCAAGACGTTGGCGATGGCGGTGGCGTGTGCGTTTTTGTGGGGCATCTTGCAGCGCACTGCGACGGTGGTCTACTTCGACGCGCCGGGTTTCTGAACGCAACGGAGACCGTGGGCGCAGGCGCTCCGGGACACTCTCCTGTGGCAACGGCATGGACTGTTTGTTGACGGTGTCGGGGTGCTGCTACAATGGGGGACGACGCGCGGTGCTGTACGTTCCCAAAAAGCCTGGAGTATGTCCAAACAGGTTCTTGTTTTGAATGCGAGCTACGAGCCGTTGAGCTTGGTCTCAATCCGGCGGGCCGTTGTGTTGCTCTTGCGTGAGAAAGCGGAACTCTTGGAAGTTACCCAGCAGTTGTTACGCAGCGGCAACCATGCCATGCCGGTGCCGTTGGTCATTCGCTTGGTGCATTATGTGCGTCTGCCGCACCGGCGCGTTCCGGCGACGCGTGCGGCAGTGATGCTGCGTGACGCCTATACATGCCAGTATTGCGGCGAGGCCCCGGGACGCCATTTGTTGACGGTGGACCATGTGGTCCCGCGCAGCCGGGGCGGCGCGCACAACTGGGATAATTTGGTGACGGCTTGTACGCGCTGTAACCAGAAGAAGGGATCGCTCTTGCCGGAGGAAGCGCAGATGCAGCTCATCCGCAAACCCTTTGAGCCGTCTTATGTGGCGCTGGTGCTTTTGAGCAACCCCATCGCGGCCCAACGCTGGGAGTATTTGATGGGGCTGACGCGCGAACAGGTGAAGCCGGCGGCTGCCGCGCCCCGCTTGGTGGAAGGGTGGGCCAGCGCCGCAGCCCACGGATAAACTCGGCGAAAGCCGCCGGGAACGAATGGGGTGTGGACGGCTCAGCCGGCTCGTGTGCCGGAGCACCCAGGAGTGAAGCCCTGGGCTGCGCAGCAACACTCCCTAAAGGGGACAGATAGCCCGCTCCAGCGGGCGTGGTAGATAGCCGAGCGGTTCATCGCTCGGCGGGGACCGGCACGACGAGCCGGGTCGTTGAGCCAAATCCATTGTGAGTATCATGTCGGATTACGACGCTCGTCAAGAGACAATTGACGCCATTACCCGGCGCATTGCGGACCTCAACGAGCAATCGCTGACCCAGCTTTCGCAATACATCAGCTACCTTAAGTGGCAAGAGGAGCTGTGGCAAAGCCTGCTGGAAGAAGAGGCGCAACCTGCCTCCGACCAGGTGCTGATCTGGCAATATGATTTCCTGGAAGGGTTTCCGGCGGCACGTAAAGTTGCGACTCGCTCGCCGGAGCTGATGGAGATCAAGGTGGGGCCTGCGACCTGCGGGCTGGTGCAGCAGCCGTCGCTCTGGCAGCATCCGCCGGTGTTGGGCAGCGCAGTGTGCGAGTATCAACTGCGTGTGCCCGCCGAGGTCGAGACGTTGCGCCTGCGGTTCGGCGTGGGCATCCGCGACGGCGCGCTCATGGAGGGCGACAACTGGTGTGCGTTCCGGCTGCATGTCAACGGCGTGCGTATCTGGAGCACCACCAAACAGACCACAACCTGGGAGCGGTTTCTGGTGGATTTGCCCTCGCTGGCGGGTCAGGACTTGGTGGTGCAATTTGTGACCGATGCGCTGGGGGATAATCGCTGGAACTGGGCAGTGTGGGCCGAGCCGCAGTTGTTGGGCTTCGGTCGTCGCCAAGCTAAGCGTCCCAAACGTGCGTCGTAAGCGCGCAACCGTTTGGTGGTCTGATCGCTAAATAGCCGTCATTCTGAGGAGCGCAGCGACAGCCTTCCCTTCGCTGCGCTCAGGGCGGGCAACTGCGCTCAGCATGACTTTCTTCACTATTTGGCGATCAGACCATTTAGGGCAGGCAGCCCGACGGCTCAAAGTAACGAGTTTCAGCACGACTTCGGTACGACATCGCGTCCTCCGTCCTCATAGTCGTTCGATTGGCAATCGGGTTTCATTGGTGACGCCACCCCTCGTGGCGTCTGGGCGCGTTTGCCCTGTGAGAGGGTATTCCCGGTGAGTGAAGTGGAGACCGGACGTGGAGCCGGCGATACTTTTCCTTTTGGTCAACCCATCGTGTGGCGTCCCGACCCGGCGTTGGCAGCTGCGTCGAATTTGGCCGCGTTCATGGCGCGCCATGCCATCCCGGACTACGACTCGTTGCAGCGCCGTGCCGTGGCGGAGCCTGCCTGGTTTTGGGCTGCGGTCTTGGAGGACTTGGGCATCGAGTTCTTCCAGCCCTATACCACGGTGCTCGACCTCTCCGCCGGCATCGAGTTCCCGCGCTGGTGTGTGGACGGGGTGATGAACATCGTCCACAACTGTCTGGATAAGTGGCAGGGGACGCCGACCGAGCAGCGTATTGCCCTGCGTTGGGAAAGCGAGGAAGGGACAACGGTCGCCTTAACCTATGGCGAATTGCACGCCGCGGTGGGACGCTGTGCCAACGCGCTGAGGGAACTGGGGCTAGGGCCGGGCGATGCGGTGGGGTTCTATATGCCCATGATCCCCGATCTGGCGATTGCCATCTTGGCGACGGCGAAGATCGGCGGTGTGATTCTGCCGCTCTTCAGCGGGTATGGGCACAGCGCAGTGTTGGCGCGCCTTGCCGACGGTCAGGCGAAAGCGGTCTTTACGGTGGACGGACAGTGGCGTCGCGGTCAAGCGGTCGCTATGAAGCCGGTGGTAGACCAGTGCGCGGCGGATTTACCCGATTTGCGCCACGTGATTGTCGTGCGCCGCACAGGGGAGCCGCCTATCGCATGGGAAGTGGGCCGCGATCATTGGTGGGATGACCTGGTACCGCGCCAATCGCCCCAAGCCGCAACCGCACCCACCGGCGCCGACGATCTGCTTATGCTCATCTATACCAGCGGCACCACCGGCAAGCCCAAAGGCGCGGTGCATACCCATTGCGGCTTTCCCATCAAGGCTGCCCAGGATATGCGCCATGCCATGGACCTCAAGCCCCAGGACACGCTCTATTGGATGACCGATATGGGCTGGATGATGGGGCCGTGGGAGTTGTTCGGTGTGTTGCTCAACGGCGCGACCATGCTTTTTTATGACGGCGGGCCGGATTACCCGGACGTGGACCGGGTGTGGAGCCTGGTGGCGCGCCATCGGGTGACCCACCTGGGTGTCTCGCCGACCCTGATCCGCAGCCTCAAACGCATGGGCGCGGAGCCGGTGCGGCGCCACGATCTGTCGTCGTTGCGCATGGTCTGCTCCACCGGTAGCCCGTGGGACCCGGAGTCGTGGCGCTGGCTCTTCGACACGGTGCTGGAAGGGCGCAAACCCATTCTCAACTATTCGGGCGGCACGGAAATCTCCGGCGGCATCTTGGCGGGGTCGCTCTTCCACCCGCTCAAGCCGTGCGCGTTCGGCGGGCCGGTGGTGGGCATGGATGTGGACGTGGTGGACGAAACGGGCAAACCGTTGCGTGGCGCGGTGGGCGAGCTGGTGATCCGCGGGCCGTGGATCGGCATGACGCGCGGCTTTTGGCGCGACCGTGCGCGCTATCTGGAGACTTATTGGCGGCGCTTGCCGGGCGTGTGGGTCCACGGCGACTTTGCCGCGGTGGACGAGGACGGTCTGTGGTATATCCTGGGGCGCAGCGACGATACCATCAAGGTGGCGGGCAAGCGGCTCGGCCCGGCAGAGGTGGAGGCAATTCTCAACGCGCACCCGGCGGTGACCGAGTCGGCTGCCATCGGCGTGCCCCATCCCATCAAGGACCAGGAGGTGGTGGCGTTCTGCGTCCTCAAGCCCGGCTATGGCGCGAGCGAGGAGCTGCGCCAGGCTCTGGTGGAGCGCGTGACCGACGAACTGGGCAAGCCGCTGCGCCCGCGCGAGGTGCGCTTTGTGCGCGCGCTGCCCAAGACGCGCAACGCCAAGGTCATGCACCGCATCATTCGCGCCGCCTATCTCGACCAACCCCTGGGCGACTTGAGCAGCCTGGAGGACCCCGCCACCGTGGATGCCATCCGCCACGCGCAATGACCCGGCGCGCATGGCCTAGACCGGCTATCTGCCTGTGAATCTGCTCACCATCGAAAATCTCAGCAAACAGCTGGGTGAGCGCCCCCTTTTTGAGGGCGCGTCGCTCCAGATCAACCTGGGCGACCGCATCGGTTTGATCGGCGTCAACGGCAGCGGCAAGAGCACGCTGTTGCGCATCGTTGCCGGGCTGGAAGCGCCCGACGCCGGCACGGTGCAGCGCGGGGGCGGCGTGCGCATCGAGTATCTGGCTCAGGAGCCGGAGCTGCGCGACGACCTGACGGTGTTGGATACGCTCTTTGCCAGCGATTCGCCCCAACTGCGACGCCTGGCTGAATATGAGGCAGCCGCTGCCGCGCTGCACCGTGCGCCCACCGATGCGGCAGCCCAGGCGCGGCTCACGGCAGCGGCGGCGGAGTTGGACCGCACCGGCGGGTGGGCTGCGGAAGCCAATGCCAAAGCCATTCTCACCGAATTGGGCATTACGGACTTCGACGCGTCTGTGGGCACGCTGAGCGGCGGGCAGCGCAAGCGCGTCGCCCTGGCACGCGCGCTCATTGACCGCGCCGATCTGTTGCTGCTGGACGAGCCGACCAACCACATTGACGCCCAGACGGTGGCGTGGTTGGAGGACTATCTGGCGAGCACGCCCGGCGCGCTGCTCATGGTGACCCACGACCGCTATTTCCTCGACCGTGTGGTCAACCGTATTGTGGAACTGGACCGGCGGCAGTTGGTCGCCTATAGCGGCAACTATAGCCGCTATTTGGAGGAGAGCGCGGCGCGCCAAGAGGGCTTGGCGGAGGCGGAGCAGAAGCGGCGCAAGCTCTTGACGCGCGAATTGGCGTGGGTACGCCGCGCGCCCATGGCTCGCGGCACCAAGCAAAAGGCGCGCAAGCAGCGCGTCGAGGAGTTGCTGCAGATTCGCTATGACCGCGGCGACGAGCGGGTTGCGCTGGCGCTGGCAACGCGGCGGCTGGGCAAGACGGTCCTGCGCGCCGAGGGGCTGGTCAAACGCTATGACGGCAAGGCTGTCTTGGACGGCGCAACCCTGCTGCTGGAGCCGGGCGACCGCATCGGCATTCTGGGGCCGAACGGCGCGGGCAAGAGTACTTTGCTCGACATCCTTGCCGGCAAGACTGCGCCCGACGCCGGACAGGTGACCTGGGGCGAGACGGTGCAGATCGGCTACTATGACCAGCGCAGTGAGGAGATGGATGACGGGCAGCGCATTCTGGAGTTTGTCCAGCACGAAGCGCCGGTGATCTTGACCAAAGAGGGTGAGCGCGTAGAAGCCGCACAGATGCTGGAGTGGTTTCTCTTTCCGCGGTCCATGCACTATGCGCGCATCGGCAGCCTGAGCGGTGGCGAGCGCCGGCGGCTCTATCTGCTGCGCACGCTGCTCCACCAGCCGAATGTGTTGCTCCTGGATGAGCCGACCAACGACCTGGACATCCAGACCTTGACGGTGCTCGAGGAATTTTTAGACCACTTCAGCGGCGCGCTGATCGTGGTCAGCCACGATCGTTACTTCCTGGACCGCTGCGTGGATTTCTTGGTTGCGCTGGAAGACGGCAGGCTTGGCCCGCGCTATCCCACCCCTTATACCACCTTTGAGCGGCTGCGCCGGGAGGCGACCCCCGCGCCTACAACCACAGTCATCGCGCCCACACCTACCGCGCGCAGCGCCGGTCCGCGGCGGCTGAGTTGGAAGGAACAGCAGGAAATAGCCGCGCTGGAAGCCGAGATTGCGCAATTGGAAGCCCGGAAAGCCGCGCTGACCGAGCAATTGGCGGGCGGCGGCGACTATCAACGCATGCAGGCATTGGCTGCGACGCTGGAAACCACCAACGCTGCACTGGAGCAGGCGCTGGCGCGCTGGTTCGAGCTAGCCGAGATTGCCGAGCAGGCATCGTAGCGTGCAAGATTGATTGCGAGGCGAGACCTTGCGCGCGGATGTAGTTTGCCGTTTGGCCGCGCACATGGTATACTGCGCACATCAGGCGGCGTGGCGACCGCTCTGTTCACAGCGCATCGGCTCTATCGCGCAGTCACCAGTTCGTTGACCCAGTCTAATTCAACACTCTGCCCCGTGCTGTTTGCTGTGGCGCTCTGCGTCCAGCATTGGGAATGGTTGCAAGTGCTGCACGGGGCGGTCCCTGTTCAATCGTTCATGCCCATCATGCCGGATTGCCCAAGCGCGCATCGTCTATGGTCGAGGTAGTCTGTTCCCATTGCGGCTCCACCGTTGCGGTTACCCCGGATGACTCCGCGTGCGCGGCGTGCGGTGAGGACCTGCAACATTTGTTGCCGTTGGATGCGGTGGTGGACTATTTCCACGCGCGCGCGCAAGCCTTCTCGGACCAGGGCGACGACACCGCCGCGTTGGCGGAGACCGAGCGCGGGCTGACCTTCGTGGAAAGCAGCGTGTTGCATCTCTTGGCTGCCATCTTGGCCGAGAAGTTGCGGCGCTATGACCTCATGCGGCGGCATGTGGCGGCGATTCCGGTGGACGACACGCTGCGCGCCGAGGCGGAATGGCTGTTGCGCTCGCACCAAGACCGCCAGCGTGCCTTGCGCGAGGCGGCGCGCACCCAGCGCCCGGTGCGCGGCTATGCGCCGCCGAAGGACCCGGCTGTGGTGCGTGACCTGCTGGGGACGGCTTCGGAGTCTGCGCCTACCGGTTCTGCTAGGGCACGGTCGTCCTGGTCATTGGCGGTGTCAGTGGGGCTGGCGACCGTGGCGGGAGTGATGATCGTTGCCAGCTGGTGGTGGTTTGGTCCCGGCGCGTTGCCTGCCCGCCCGTCCACGCGCCAGGAAGTAGGCAGCAATGTCACGCCGCAGAGCGGTACGACGCCGCCCTCTGCGCCGGCGGTGATGGCGCAGGAGACGCCTGCGCCCAGCCCCTCTGCGCCGACACCGACTTCCGCGCCGCTCTTACCCACGCCCACCCCGACGCCGGAAATCGCGCCCAATCTGGTGATGGAGCCGACCGCCGAGACGCCCGTCCTTGCCGGCAGCAGTCCACGCCAGGCAGTGATCGTCAACTCTGTTCCCTTTGACTTGCAACAATTTTTGCGTAACGGGGGACACGACGATCTGGCGGAGCTAGCCGTCAGCGCGCGTTTGCAGGACGGCAAGTTGATTCTGGAAGGCTTTATCAATCTCGATGTGCAGCGGCGCCGGTTAGTCCGGTTGCTGCAAGTGGTGCCGGGCGTGCGCGAGGTGGTGACGGTGGACTTGCTCTTGCGCCCCTTGCCCACCTATGTGGTGCAGCCGGGCGACACCTTGTGGACGATTGTGGCGAATATCTACGGCGATGTGGAACGGCTGGACGAGTTCTATGCCTATAACCGTGATCGCCTGCCCTCGCCCGACGCGCTGGTTCCCGGCATGGAGTTGCGGGTGATGCCGTTGCGCTGAACCACAGCACAGGAATCCACCGAAAACCAACCGGGCGACCGCCGCAGTCGCCCGGTTGGTTTGTCATACAAAAATTGCTTAGCGCGGGGGGTGCATGGGCATGACCACATGTAGGAACTCGTCCTCGCCCATGCCCAGGGGGCGAATCGTGCCGGGCCGCGTGCTTTGGCTGGTTTCCAACACGACTTGCGGCTGGTCCACCTGACTCAGCACGTCCAACAAGAAGCGTACATCGAAGGCGATCTCCAATTCCGCGCCCTCGACCAGGGCATCCAGTTCGTTGACGCTGTCACCCATTTCGCTGCTGGTAGCGGTGAGTTTGACATGACCCTGGTCGCGCCCGTTGCCGGGTGTGATGGCAATGCGCACAATGTTGTTGTTGTCGCGCGCAAAGAGACGCGAGACGCGCACGGCTTCCAACAACGCGGCTGTCTCCACCACAGTGCGCGTCTTGTATTCTTTGGGGATGATGGCGCGATAGTCGGGGAAGCGGGCATCAATCAATTGGCTGGCAAGTTCGACGCGGTGGAAGGCGCCGCGGCTGTCGCCCTTGCCCCAGACTTGGAAGATGACCTGGTTGCGCGTGGGGGTGATCAACGCCTGGACAGGGCGCTCGCTGTCGGCGTCGCCGATGATGCGTCCCAGTTCGCTCAGGCTGCGCGCCGGGACGATGACCGTGATGCTCTCCTGGACAAAGGGTTTGTCCAGCCGGACGCTGCGCATGCTTAGGCGATAGCCGTCGGTGGCTGCCATGACAAGGCGACCGGGCTGGAAGCTGACCTCGACGCCGGTGAGGGTCGGGCGGCTTTCATCGGTGGAGGCGGCAAAGACGACTTGGTCAATCATCTTGCGCAAGCCGGCGGTCTCCAACTCGATGCTGGTTCCTTCCAGCGCCTCGGCCTGTTCGTCTTTGTCCGCGCCGACTCCGGCGGTGGGGATGAGCGGAAACTCGGCGGCATCAATGCCTTTCATGTTGGCGTTGTGGCGCGCACAGGCAAGGTGCAGCGTCTGTGTACGCACCGCCAACTCCATGTCAATGCGTTCGGGCGGCATGGAGTTGACAAAGTCGCTGAGGAGGCGTGCCGGGATGGTGATGGCCCCTTCGTCCTCCACCTTGGCGCCGATCCAGCAGTTGATCCCGATGTCCAGATTGGTGGCGGCAAGGCGCAACTGGTGGTCTTTGGCCTCCAACAGGATGTTGCCGAGGACGGGGAGCGTGCTGCGCGTGGCAACGGCGCGGCCGACGATGGATAGGCCTTTGGCTAAATTCTCTTGAAGACAGCTGACCCGCACTGGCTCCTCCGTGATCGCGTGATGGATGGTCGCGTACCTGTTGCTTGTGTGGCATCGGCAGGGCTTGCCGCGCTGGGGGATAGCCTTGTATGTTTGGCTCCGGTTGCCGGAACGCTGTGTCGGAAAGCGACCGGTTCAGCCCGCGCAACCAGGCTCCTTTGCGCTGCAAGGATTTGTGAGAGTATAGCATAACTTTCCAGGGCAGAAAAAAGCGCAAATTTGTCTGGATCGGCGCACGCGTTGCATGCAGGAACTGCGGCGCAGGCAGTGGCGTTAAGTGGACAAAAGCGCAGGTTTGCAGCGACTTGCCCCTGGAGCGCCGTTGCGAGTAGACTTAGTAGAATGTGGATGCTCACAGCTTGGATACATTTTCGCCGCGGTTGCGCGCTCAACGCTGTTGTGTGGACGTAGGGAGCCGGGTGTGAGTGGTGTGGACTTCGGACAACTGAATCGTCGCCTGCGCCAGGCGCTGCGACCGGCCCAAGCCGAGACGGAGCCGCAAGAGTCCGCGCCCGCAGACGAGGCGGCTCTGCCCACGGAACCGGTGACGCCGGAGGCCCAGGCTGCCGAAGCTCTGCTGGTGCAGCAAGCGCGCCAAGACCCGGCTGCTTTCGGTTTGCTCTATGAGCGCTATGTGGAGCGCATCTACGCCTATATCTACCACCGCGTCAACAATGTCCAGGATGCCGAGGATTTGACCGCGCGCACGTTCTATCGCGCGCTGGATCACTTGGACCAATACGAGGATCGGGGCGCACCCTTTGCCGCCTGGCTTTTTCGCATTGCGCATAACCTGGTCGCCAACTGGTATCGCGAGCGCAGCCGGCGGCGCTTTTTGTCACTGGACAGCCTCTGGGGTTATAGCCGCGCCGGCGAGTCGCCCGAGCAACAGGTGGAGCAGGCCGAGACGCGCGCCGCGCTCTGGTCTGCCATCAACCGCCTGCCCGAGGAACGGCGCAAGCTGCTCCAATTCAAGTTCGGCGAGCAGATGTCGAATCTGGAGATCGGTGCGCTGCTCAACAAGAGCGAGAGCGCGATCAAGTCGCTCTATTTCCGCACGTTGGCCGCGCTGCGCCAAGACCTGGAAGCGCGCGGCTGGACCGGTCACGCGGG
Organism: uncultured Litorilinea sp.; assembly: GCA_937922105.1. GTDB lineage: Bacteria > Chloroflexota > Anaerolineae > Caldilineales > Caldilineaceae > QEUY01. Next base: position 2,325 of record CAKZVN010000012.1, on the reverse strand, counting down.
GGAGAGCGAGAACGGCGCGGTGATCCAGGTGTCTGCGCTTGCCGCGCGCGAGCCGGGCGGCGAACAGCATGACGCTTGAGCCGTGAGGGTAGGTCTGTTTTATCAAGAGATTGAGGATTGCATGCCGTCTGTCCAACCTGCGCCTGAATTTCGCCGCAAGCTGCACCAGGCATTGGAACGCACTCATCGCCAGCACGCCGCCCAGCGCGCGCTAGGCACGCGGCGTGTCTACACCGCCGCGCCGCCGCGGCGATGGCCTTGGGCGTTGCTCTTGATCGCGCTCTGTGCAGTCGCCGTGCTCATGGCAAGCGGTCGTAGGAGGCGCGCGTGATCGTCCTCTGAGTGCGACGCGCTGGAGTCTACGCGCGGCGCCGGATAGACGCGCGTCCCGGCGCGCGTGCTCGATCGCCACAACGGGCGCACGATACATTCTCCCAGCCCCACACTCTTTTCCCAGGCAAGTGGTTTGATCGCCAAGTGTCGAAGATGGTCATGCTGTTCGCCGGCGGCGGGTGTTGCGCCCACGTAGCGAAGCATCCCCCTCTGGTGATCTGTCGGGATTCTCCCCTTCGCTGTACTCAGGACGGGCCGTTGCTACGCTCCTCAGAATGACGGCTACATAGTGATCAGACCAATGAGCGCTTCGAACGGGCAAAACACAACACGCCGCGCACCAGGCGCGGCGTGTTGTTTGGCTCGATACAGGGTCCGGCGCGCTAGGCGCTGGTGCGCTCGCGGAGGATGCGGATGTACTGCTCGGTGCTGGAGGGGGTGGGGGTGAGGGTATCACCGTCCTCACCGCCGCGCGATTGACCGGGCTGGGCCAGCCGCGCCGGGCCGACGCCGGGCACGTCAATGAGCGCCTGGGCGTCGCTCTGAGCCAGCTTGAGCACCCCCTCAGCCATCATCGCGCCTGCGGCTTCGCGCTGGCGCAAGGCGCTGCTGCCCAGCAGGTTTTTGGTCTGGGTGATGATACCTAGCAGGTCGTGCACCGGTTTGGTGCCCGCGCCAATGATAAAGCCGGTGATCAGCACATCCCACACCGGCGGGACCACTTCCAGGAAGCGCGGGGTGAGCGGGCGCAGATAGTCAAACAGGCGCATGCCCGTGTAGTTGGAGATGAGAATCCCCAGCACGATGCCCAAGACCAGGCTGGTCCCGCTCTTGAACTGGGTGTATTGGCTGGAGCGCAGGTCGCTCTGTTTCCAGCCGCGCGCGTTGAGCAAGAACCAGTCAATGTAGTTCCACAGCACCTCGATCACCCGCTCGACTGCGGTCGCCGAGGCCAAAAGCGGCAACAGGACCGGCCAAACCGGCGGCACGGGGTTCGTTTCCTGGGCAGGCGCAGCCGCGCGTACCGCATCGAAGGCCAGGAAAGCGAGCAGAGCAGCCGACCCCACGGCAATCGAGGCGGCGCGCAGGCGGGCAGAGTTACGCAATGGGTGCATGGGTGGATTCCTCTTAGTAGCTTTTCGCCAGCTCCACCAAGAGACGCACGCCGTAGCCGGTGGCGCCTTTGGGCGCAAGCGGGTTGCCGTCGCTCTGGGTCAGGGTCATGGACGCGATGTCCAAGTGTGCCCAGGGGTAGCCCTCGGTGAAGTGCTCGATGAACTTGGCGCTGGACGAGACGCCGGCGTTGCGCGCCGCGCTGTTGCGGACTTCCGCCATGTCGCTCTTGATCTCGTCTTTATATTCGTCGTACATGGGCATGGGCCAAAGGCGTTCACCGCTGCGTTTGGCCGCGGCCAAAAGCGCGTCTTGCAGCGCGTCATTGTTGGCGAAGAGACCCGCGGCTTGGGTGCCCAGCGCGATGCCGATGGCGCCGGTGAGGGTCGCCAGGTCCACCACGGCAGCAGGCTCGAAGCGCGCAGCGTAGGCCAACGCGTCGGCCAAAATCAGACGGCCCTCGGCGTCGGTGCTGAGGATTTCGGCGGTCTTGCCCGTCATGCCGGTGAGGATATCGCCGGGGCGGAAGGCGTCACCGTCGGGCATGTTTTCCACGCACGCGGCAATGCCGATAACCCGGCGCGGCAACTTGAGGCGCGCAAGCGCTTCCAGCGCGCCCACCACGGCGGCTGCGCCCGCCATGTCGCCCTTCATCAGCCACATATTCTCCGACGGCTTGATGCTGATGCCGCCGGTGTCGAAGGTGATGCCCTTGCCCACCAGCACCAGCGGCGCTTGGGTCTCCAGTCCGTGGGGCGCGTGTTCCAAAATGATGAGCCGTGCTTTGTGCTTGCTGCCGCGGCTGACCGCAAGGAGGATGTTCATGCCCAATTCGCGCATCTTGCGCTCGCCCAACACAGTACACCCCAGGCCAACCTT
>CAKZVN010000011.1 GCA_937922105.1 uncultured Litorilinea sp. | reverse complement strand
AGCAGCGCCGTCCCCGGACCGCCCGCGACGATCATCCACCGAATGGCGCGCCCGTCCTTTTCCGCGTCAGCCGCGTGCAGGTTGGGCGTCACCGCCTGCCACGTCTCGGTGTCCTGGTCCGCGATGATCACCGACCCGGCTTCGGGCGGGGTGCGATAGCGTTCCTCCAACACCGGGCGCAGACGGGGCGGCGCATGCACGATCCATAGGAAGGCGCGCATGGCGGCGTTGAGGCGCACGCGGTCTTCCAGCCAGCGCGCATAGCGGCGCAACCAGGGGAGAATGGGCGCCAGGTCGCTCTCCCCGCGCAGCGCGCCCAGGGGCCGATTGACCGCATAGTGGAGCATGAGCGGCGTCGTGGGTGGCGGTGCGCCGGCAGGACCGGCCCAGGCGCGCGGCGGCTCCCCCAGCCGCGGCGTCTCCCAATAGCGCAACTCTTGCTCATAGTCCTCCGGGTCACACTCCACCCGCTCAATGCGTGCCGCGGGCACGACGCGCACACTGGACATGCCGCTGACGGGATGGGTGAAGAGTACCGGAAAGAGTTCACCGCTGCGCGCCAACTCGTCACACCACTCGTCCACGCGTTGCACCATGCGGTTCTGCTCCCAAAACGCGGCGATAAAGGCGCGCAGCGCCGGGTCGTCGCTGGTCAAGCTGATGCCGTTGCCCACCACATACGCGGTGGTCAGGCCCACCAAGCGGCGAGCCAGCGGGTGGCGCTGCCAAGCCTCGCGCGCGTCGCGTAGTTCTTGGAACAGCTCGCCCCACGACTTGTCCAGGTGGGCATCGCCCCCGCGCGGGGCCAACCCGTCCTGTTCGCGCCCCACCGGCGTCGCCGTCACCGCGGCTAAGCGCGCCAGCCAGCGCCGCGTCCATGCCATTGTGATCGCCATCCCTACCTCCTTTCTCAACCCTATAGGCGCCGTCACCCTGAACGTAGCGAAGGGTCCCCATCCCTCACCAACCGGGCCGGTCCAGGGCAACCAGCGGGTCCGGCGCACGCGCCACGCTGGACGCCTCGCCTCGCCCGCGTCCGTGGACCAGCGCCGCCAGCGCCAGGGCAAAGGCATCGGCGCGGTCGTCCGCCAGCCCCGTGGGCGCGCGCAATGTGCTTGCCTGGATGGACGCCAACTGCGCCGCCGTCTGGGGATTGCGGATGCGACAGACACCGTCGCGCACCGCCTCCGCCGCAACGTCATAGAGCAGCGCCTTGCCCTTCACGTTGGAGAGCCAGCCCGGCTTGCCGTCTATTCCGGGGAGGACGCGCGCCGTCCCCGTGGCTTGCAAGGCGTGGATCACGCTGTGCCCGTGGTTGTTGCGCTCCACCAGAATGTCGGCGTCGTGATACCACGCTGCCAGCGCTGCCAGCGCCGCGGCAAAGCGACCCGGCTCCAGCTTGCCCACCAGCGTGGCGACCTCGGCCCAGCTTGCGGCCTCCACCACGCACGCGGCTGAATCGTCGCCCGACGGGTTGCCCTCTGCCGGGTCCGCGCCGATGACATAGCGTCGCCCGGCTTGCGGCGCGACGTAGACCGCCAAGCCGTTGCCCGCTTGCCCCGGCAAAGCGGGGCCGTTGTGGTGGAGCAAAGGGGGCAGCGGCTCCAGCACCGCCTCCACCCAGCGCCAGGCCAACCGCCGGTCGCTCTCCTCCGGGGCGAGCGCCTCGGCGGGCGTTGCCGGATACTCGGCATAGAAGTCGTCCGGCGTGCCGCGCTGCGCCTCCATCTCGGCGCGCGTGCGCGCATACCACGCCGCGTCGCGTTCCGGTCGCGCCCACCAGGGCAGAAAGACGGCGCGATAGTCGCCTGTGCCCTGCTCGGCGGAGCGAAAGAGATTCTTGAAGACGCTGCGCGGTCGGCGCTTGTCCGCGGTGCTGACCAGAAAGAGCTTGCCGCCCGCGTCGATGGTGGGCTTGACGCCGTTGAGAAAGCGGCCTAGGTCGGGCACATAGTCCGCCTCGTCCACAATCGCCAACGTACCCGTATAAGCGCGGCCCGCGGTGGTGCTGAAGGCTAGGCCGCGACTGCCGTTGCTCAAGCGCCAGAGACGCGTGGCGCGGTTGACGGCTTGGTGCGCCTGCATCCACGCCGGCAGCCGGTCGTGCATCTCCTGCATGCGCAGCAACAACTCCACCGCCTCGGTCTCGCGCAGGCTGAAGAGCAGCACCGTCGCAGGGGCCTGATAGAGCAAGACCCACAGCGCATAGGCTAGACAGAGCCACGACAGCCCCAGCTGCCGCGCCTTGAGCACCACCAGCAACCGCTCGTTCGCCATGCGCCGCAGCGCCTCCTCCTGCGCGGACCACAGCGCAAAGGGCAACCAGGCTTGGCGCGTGGCGTCATAGATGTGAACATAGCGGCGGGTGAAGTAGACCACGTCCCGGCTACACTTGAGCCACTCCACGCGCCGCCGCGCCGCAGGCAGGTCGTTTCCTGCCTCGCTCCCGATCCACATGGGTCATCGTTCCCAGCGGTCGCCGCCGAGCAGGCCGCGCAGCCCGTCTTCCAGCGCCACCGCGCCCATAAAGATGCCCACGACCCAGGTGACGGCTTCCACCACCTCGGCTCCCTCCAGTTCGCCCAGGAGCCAAAGCGCCAGCGTCAACGCCAGGGCCAACAGCCCGGCCCATACCTTGCGGCTCTGTAAGACCTGGCGCCACTTGGGCAGCCCAGCCGCCGTCTCCGTTGCGCCGGTCGGGTCCGTGACCGGGGTCCCGGTTGCTTCCACATGCGGTTGGTTCATACCTACCTCCTGTTCAATTCTCTGCGCCCTTGCGGCGGCGCGCCGTGGTCGCGCCCTGCGTGGTGTGGGCAGCCTCCACATAGCGCAACACCGCCCGATGCAACGCGGCATTGCCCATGTATTCCGTGAGTGCCACGCGGATGACCTGGGTTAGCTGATCGCAGTGGTCGGCCTCGGTCAAGATCGCGTGCCAGCAGTCCAGCGCCTGGCGGCTGAAGGCGATGCGCCCCACGTCCAGATTGGCTTGGTCGGCGACGCGGCGTGCGCTGCTCTCCTCCGGGTAGAGCATGGCGAGCACATCGCGCAGCGCCAGCCAGGCCGGTTCATGGCGCTCGCTGTCACGGCGGGCGTGATAGTCCGCCAACTCGCGCTCGGCCTGGCGCAGTTCATCCGCGCGGAAGGGCGGCACGCTCTCCGGCGCGGTCTGCTTGCGGCGCAGGCGCTCGGTCTGGTGCGCGTGGATCAGATCGCGCAGTAGCCCGCGCAAGGTGGGCAAGACGCGACGCGCCTGCTCCGCCGACATGCCGGGGAGGCCTGCCGACACGATCACGCCGTAGACAGTGCCCATCAGCCGCTCGATGATCGCAACACGGTAGGCGTCCGGGTCGTTGGGCAGCGGCGCGTCCAGGTCGCGCTGCGCGTTCATCCACACATCCCAGGCTTGCGCGCGCTCATGCCAGCGCCAGACGCCGGCGATCTGCGTCCACCGTGCGGGAAGGCGAGGCTGGGCCAAGCGCTCGGCCCGCGCGGCCGCGGCGTGAGCTTCCGCCAGGGTGCGTTGGGGGCCCAGGTCGCGATAGAGGACAAAGCGCCGATACCAGCGCGCCGGTTCGCCCGGCAAACGTTCCCAAATGATCGCGTCCATCTCCCCACTTCCTCTGCATCTCCGGCGGATCGCCTGCGCCGCGACCGCGGCGACGGATGGCGGCGACGCTGCGACAACGGTCACGCCCCGGCGCGCTTGGCCCGGATGTTGCGCCGGACTCGCCCGGTTGTACCCGATAGCGTCGCCGCCTGTGCCCAATTTAGAACATTTGTTCATTAACTTCAAGTAGCTGGAGCGGGAGAAACCGGCGCAAAGTTCCGCAGGTTGCGCGCGGGGTTGGTAGGCAAAACCTTTTATGTGCGTCCGGCGCTGCCTGTGGTTCCCTGTCGCAACAGGCCTTATGCTAGACTATCGTGTGCTGTGGGAGGGCCGGACCCGGCTCAAAAGGGAGTGACACGTGCGCAGTTGGCAATGGATTGGGCGAGCGCTGGGGGTAGGTTATGCGCTGTTGTGGGCGCTGGTCCTGCCGTTTATCTGCTGGGGCGCCTGGGCTGCACCGGGACATCCCCATCGCGCGCCCCATTTTGTCTTTGCCAAGCCCACGCTTGCCCACGCGCACTCCCACCTCGCATCGTTGCCCCTCTCCTATCTGCACGCGACAGACCCCACCCCCGCGCACTCCGCCGCGCAGGACTGCCACGGGCATGACCACGGTGAAGTTGCCGGCGTGGCGCACCCCGAATCGCTGGTGGTGATGCTTTTGGGGGTACTACTGCCCGCCGCGCTACCCTGGCTGCGCCCGCGCGGCCCACATTTTCCCCAATGGGCTGTCCCGTTGCGCGCTGCCGACCGCCCGCTCGCGCCGCCCACACCGCCCCCGCGCCATACTGCCGCCGACCCCGCCGCGATGTCGCTCGCGGCCCTTCCCTAGTTCAATTGCACCG
>CAKZVN010000010.1 GCA_937922105.1 uncultured Litorilinea sp. | reverse complement strand
CGGCTCGATGGTGGCGCGCCAACCGCCGATGCTCATGTCCCAGTCGGGGTCGGCTGCGCTGGTCGCCGCCAAGAAACTGGCCCACTCCAGCGCCTGCACCTCGACCTTGACGCCCACCTCGCTGAGCATATCCTGCACCGCCACCGCGATCAGTTCGCGCACCTTGCTGGTGTTAGGACCATAGATGAGTTTGAGCGTCAGCTGGTTGCCGGCTTCGTCCAGCATCAGCCCGTTCTCATAGCGATACCCGGCTTCCTGGAACTTGGCAATGGCCATGTCAGGGTCATAGTTGTAGCACTCCACATTCGGCTCATAAACCCACGACGTTTCGGGATAGACCGAGCAGAGACGCTTGGCTTGGCCCAACATCACCTCGTCGGTGATCAATTCCTTGTCAATGGCGTAGTTAATGGCGTGGCGCACCAGGATGTTTTGCGTGGGCGCGCCCTCCTTACGCATGTTCAACCCGATGTAAGACCAGGTCGCAGCCGCGGGCCACCATTCGTAGACAGTGATGTTGGGCAGTTGGCGCGCCTCTTCCAGCTTCTCCGGGGTGATGGTCCCGGTATCGCTCTCGCCCGATTTCATCTTCTGATAGGCCACGTCGGGGTCGGGGACGATCTCGATGATGTAGCGGTCGAAGTTGGGGCGCCCCTTGTACCAGTAATTCTCGTTGGCCTCGAAGATGGCATATTGGTCGCGGCGCCACTCCACCAACTTATACGGCCCGGAGACGACGCTGGGGCTGTTGATCTCCGGGTTGGTCGCCGGGTCGCTCCAATCCAAGTTTTCCCAGATGTGCTTGGGCAAGGGGGTGATCAGGCCGGACATCTGGCCCAGAGCCGGGGCGTAGATTTCGTCAATCTTGATGACCAGGGTATAGTCGTCCACCGCCTCGTAGGAGGTGATGAAATCCAGTTGCGAAAGGTAGGGGAACTCGTTGGCTGGATCGCTCGCCATATCATAGGCGAATTTGAAGTCGTGGGCGGTGATGGGCGTGCCGTCGCTCCACTGCATGGTCTGGCGCAGGCGGAAGGTGAAGGTGAGGCCGTCCTCGTCAATGGTGTAGCTTTCCGCCATGTTGGGAATGTATTCCAACGTGTCCGGGTCCAAGCGCAAGAGCGCGCCATCATAGACCATGCCCTGATAGCCACTGGACGCGGAGTCGGTGGTCAGGTAGGGATGAAAACTGACGGCGTCCGAAGTCGTGACGGAGCGATACTCGCCGCCGTAGTTGCTGCGCGGGGTGAGCACATCCTCGTCGCTGGTGACGGTAATGCCCGCGACCTGTTGCGCTTGCGCAGCCTGGGACTGCTCAACGATGGCGGCAGTCTCCGGTGTAGGGGGTGGAGTCGGCGCAGCCGGTGCAGCGGCAGGCGCCGCGGGCGCAGGCGCAGAAGGAGAAGTAGGCTGGCTGCCGCAAGCGGCAATCGCCAGCGTCAACAGCATAGTCAAGCCAACCCCAATGATATGGCGCGTGAGCTTTCTCTTGTCCATCGCGGATGCTCTCCTTAATCTCCTAACAGGCAGCCGAATGCGCACGGGGTAATCTATCCGAGATAGGTGTGCGCGACGCTCATGGAATTCGACAACCGAACACGGGCAACTTGGCAAATTCGGATTACACTCAACGGACCGGCGGTGTTTGCGTTGTAACACGCGCACCTGGGCAAGACAGTAAGCCGACCCCACTTTTGCGCGTCGCCTACACCACCCCCGCGCCGGGGGAAGGCCTCAATACTGACGATGGCGCACAAAGAGCGCGCTGCCCAACACCCCCAGCACCAATCCGCCGACCGACATCATATAAGAGCCGAACAACAACACAAAACCGGCTTCCAGCACCTTGATCATGGTGAGGAAGGGGATCAGGAAGCCGGTCACCAAGCCCACAAAGCCGAGCACCATCAAGCCGATTGCCCCGGTGGTCTGCATCGCACTCCTCTCTGTCCGGCTCACTTGTAGAGCCAACAGGCCGCCAGATGCCTGGGCTGTACCTCGAAATCGGGCGGCACCTCGGTCTCGCAAAGACCAGCAATAATGCGCGCACAGCGCGGATGAAAACGACAGCCATTGGGCGGGTTGACCAGGCTGGGCGGCTCGCCGGGCGGCACATCGCGAAAGGTCTCCGCGTTGGCTGCGTCCGGGTCGGAAGTCGCCTCGATCAGCGCTTGGGTGTAAGGATGCTTGGGCGCGCGCAGCAGGTCGTCCACACCCCCCTGCTCGACGATCTGCCCCGCGTACATCACCAGGATGCGCTCGGAGAAGTAGCGCACGGTGGAAAGATCGTGGGTGATGTAGATGACCGCCAGGTTGTGGCTGGCTTGCAGACCGCGCAACAGGCGCAGAATCTCCACCCGCACGGACGCATCCAGCATGGAGACCGGCTCGTCCGCGACCAAGAGCTTGGGGCCGAGGATCATGGCGCGCGCAATGACCACGCGCTGTTGCTGCCCGCCGCTGAGCATGTGGGGGAACTTGGGCAGGAAATCCTCCACGGGACTCATCTTGACCTCTTCCAACGCCTTGTGGATGCGCCGGCGCCGCTCGGCGGGGTCCTTGACGCCGCTGATGATCAGCGGTTCCTGCAAGATACGTTCCACGGTCATGAAGGGCGGCAGCGCGCCGTAGGGGTCCTGTTGGACATAACCGACTTGGCTGCGATACCACTGCATTTCGCTGCGCGACAGGTCGTTCAAGCGCCGCCCTTCAAAGATGACCTCGCCCTGGGTGGGCCGGTTCAGACCGAGAATGGTTTTCATCAAGCTGGACTTGCCGCACCCGCTCTCGCCCACCACTGCGATGGTCTCACCATAGGCCAAGTCGAAGTTCACATTATCCACCGCGCGCACATGACCGGCGACACCAAAAC
>CAKZVN010000009.1 GCA_937922105.1 uncultured Litorilinea sp. | reverse complement strand
TGCAACGCCTGACCGATCCCCGCCACATTGCCGTGCCCGAAGATGCCAAAACAGCCCGCAAAAAACGGCTGCTCCACGCCGTCCCGCGCCACATGCTGGGCCACAAGATAACGCACGAGCGCTTGGGCAACCGTCAGCCGTACCGTTGGTTCGTTACGCATGGTGCTGCTCCCGTACAAATGGTGCAGGATAGGCGGCTCAGTCCAGCCCGCCCCGCTCCGCGACAAAGGCCATCACCTCATCATAGGTGGGCATAAAGTTGGCACACCCATGCTTCGTCACCACAATTGCGCCGCAGGCATTACCCAGCCGCGCCGACTTGCGCCAACCCCATCCGTGGATATGCCCATAGAGAAAGCCCGCGCCAAAGGCATCGCCCGCGCCCAGAATGTTGTAAATCTCCACCGGATAGCCGGGCGCTTCAATCACCTCGCCCCCTGCCAGATGGATGCGCGCCCCACGTGCGCCGACCTTCTCGATCACCGCCTTCGGCCCCAGGCTCAGCAAGGTGGCAATCGCGCGTTCGGTATCCCCCGCCACCCGCGTATCTGAAATCTGCGAGTGGGTCAAGCGCATCTGGGCCGGGTCGGTCAACATGGACGCGTTGATCTCGTCCTCGGTCCCGATCACAATATCCACCAACGGTAATACCGAGCGCACCACCACCCCAAACGCGCGCGGGTCATGCCACTGGTCGGGCCGGAAGTCCACATCGAAGACCACCTCCGTTCCCGACTGACGTGCCAGCTGCGCGGCAAACATAGTGGCACTGCGGCTCGGCTCTTTGCTGAGATTCGTTCCGGCAAACTGAAACACCTTCGAGTCCGCCACCGGCGCAGCCAACACATCATCAATCGTCAGCTCGATGTCTGCGCAATTGTCGCGGTAGTAGACCAGGGGGAACTTGTCCGGCGGCTCGATACCCAGCACCACTGCGCTGGTGCGCCGGCCCGGCTTGCGTGGGCTGAAGCGTGTCTCCACCCCCTCCTTGTTGAGAAAATGCAAAATAAAATCCCCCACCGGGTCCACACCTAACCCGGTCAACACCGCAGTTTTAAGGCCGAGCCTGCGCCCGCCCACGCTGATATTGGTGGGCGAACCGCCCACATACGCCGCAAAGCTGGTGATCTCCACAAACGGCGCGCCCACGTCATTGCTGTATAAGTCAATTGACGAGCGGCCCATATGCAACGAATCATACGTCCGTTGGCCGGCACTCATACCCGCCCTTCCTTTCCGGGTCGCTGGCGGTGGCTCCACCTGGAAATGCCACCCTGGTGTGATTATTTCCGACCATAGAGGGGAAGCCGGTCATCGCTTCCCCGGTAACACTGTTTTACCCACGTATGCCGCGGGTCGTCCTGGTTTGCCAGGCTCTGCGCGCTCCCCGCCAACACATTGAGATAATAGGTGGTATAGCCCGGCCCGCTCACCACCGGGTGATACCCCTCCGGCACAATCACGGCGCAGCCGTCTTCCACCACCATCAGCGCATCAATCGGATAGCCCGCCTGATGCAACGGCGACGCCGCGTCGGTATAGACGCGTTGGTAGGCAAAACCCTGCGGCTTGTCCATCTTGAAGTAATAGACCTCTTCCAGGTCCGCCTCAATCAGCTGCCCGTTCGCGTCCACAATGTGCACATCGTGTTTATGTCCCGGATAACTGCTCCAATTCCCGCTGGGCGTATAGACCTCCACCAGCACCAGACGGTGGACCGGGGACCCCGGCGGCAGCAGGTCGTTGATCTGGCGGCTCACATTGTCCCCGCCGCGGATGGAGACGGCAACTTGCTCCGGCGTGATCAGCCACGGCGCGTGGTCTTCGTCTGTGGGAACCCAGGTAACGGCGAACTCACCGCCCACCTCCGCAGTGACTGTGAACTCCGTGCGCCGCGGCAAATAGAGCGCATGAGCCGCGCCGGCAAACACATCGCCGCGCCCGCCGATCCCCGTCCAGCGCCCGCGGCTGGACTCCACCCGATAGCGCCCGCTCAGATTCACCAACGCCAGTTCATGCTCCCCCGTGGCAAACGACCACGTCGCGCCCGCAGCCAACCGGCGCACCTGGAACGAGATGTAATCCCACCCGGCGCGTTCAGGAGTTATACTCAGGAGGAGATCAGGGTCTTGCGGCGAGGAGGCGGGGCGCACCAACAAATCGGCGCCCGTATACTGCCTGGGTTGTGCCATGCCGACACCTACCGTTCGTGGTGTGCGTGGTTGATGACCGGTCAATACAACAACCGGTGTTGAGGTGGGAGCAACGACCTACTTCCGAATCTAACATAGCCCCCACCGGGTGTCAATTCACCTGGCAAGCCGCGCATCCTCACCTATGCCCATGCTTCTTAGACCGATGTCGCCGCCCTCCGTCGCACGTCTCATACGCCAATCCACCTTATCACGCGGCGCGCAGCAACCAGCAGACACGCAAAACGTCTTACACCAACCCGCGATCCGGCTTATTGTCGAATTGACACACGCCGCCCTTCGTGGTACGCTCCGCTTATTAGGCAGAGAGGCGCGTCCGTTGAACCACGCCTCCCGACCCTGTTCGATCATGAAACTGTACACCGTGAACGAAGCGAACGAAACGCAGTCCGACCCAGACAGTAACGGACCCAGACATCGGCCTACTATGGCAACCTCTCGGTCCGCTCACTGCACGGTCACTCACAAACAAAGCGCCCTACCGCGCTTTCATCGTGCCCGCAGCGGAGCCGCCCCGGTACACCTCAGCCGGTTCCCCCGCCGAGGTGTTCTTGTCCTGATGGTGCAGGACCAGCCCACGGATCGCCTGCGACACGCCCCTCGCCTCGCCCTTCAGTCCTGCTGAAACGCGACCACCGAGGAGCTTGTCCTCGGTCGCGTCGCTGTTTGAGTCCCCACTCACACCATCGCCCACCCCCACGGCATTCCGGTCAGCATCGGTCCGGCGCTTGCGCGTCCTCCCGGTCCTAACCGCCACTTGGCGTACCTCCCTGCGACTCTGACTCGTGCCGTCGCGTCGATTTGGCGCGCGGTCTCTATTCGCCGGCAGCCCGCTGGGCTTGCGTATTTCTCAAGGAGGTCGTGAGATGGTGGATCCGATCAAGATTGGCGATGCCCTGGACCAACTCAACATCAGCCTACAGGCAGGCGACTACCCCGCAGCAGCCGACTTCCTGCGTAGTCTACATCCTGCCGACAGCGCCGAGATCCTCCTCATCCTCGACGCCGATGTACGCGCCAAGCTCATCGAGTTGCTGACACCCGACGAGTTGGCCCTCATCTTTGGTCAGATGGACGGAGAAGATGCCGCCGAAGTCGTCGAGCACCTCGACACCGAAACCGTCGCCGAAGTCCTCGACGAAATGGAGCCGGACGTAGCCGCCGACCTCTTGGCGGAGTTGGAACCGGCGGAGGCGACCGCGGTCCTCGAGCAGATGGACGAAGCCGAGACCGTCGCGCCGTTGCTCGCCTATCCGGAAGACACCGCCGGCGGCATCATGAATGTCGCGCCGCCCTCGCTGCGCCGCACCATGACCGTCGGCGAGGCCTTCCAGTTCATCAAACAAAACTACCACGACGCCGAAGAGGTCTTCTATCTCTACGTGCTCGACCGCAACAACCGCCTCATCGGCGTGTTGAATCTGCGCGCCCTCATCTTGGCAGAAGCCGATCAGCGCATCGAAGAAATCATGAACCCCAACGTCATCAGCGTGCGCGTCGACACCGACCAAGAAGAAGTCGCCCAACTCTTCAGCCGCTACGATCTGCTGGCTTTGCCCGTCGTGGACGCCGAGGACCGCCTCGTCGGCATTGTCACCGTGGACGATGTGGTGGACGTAACCGAAGAGGAAGCCACCGAAGACTTCCACAAATTCGGCTCCATCCAGAACGCCGTCTTCAACCCCCTCGAGGCGACCATCACGTTTCTCTATCGCAAGCGCATCGTCTGGTTGATTGCGCTGGTCTTCATGAACGTCTTTTCCGGCGCAGCCATCGCCGCCTTCGAGGAAACCATCGCTGCCAGTGTTGCGCTCGTCTTTTTCCTGCCCCTACTCATTGACAGCAGCGGCAACGCAGGCTCCCAATCGGCAACCCTGATGGTGCGCGCGCTCGCGACAGGCGACGTCAAGGTAAGCGATTGGTTCCGGCTTTTAGGCAAGGAATTGTTGGTAGCGTTCTTGTTAGGTGTCACCATGGCTGCGGGCGTCGCCGCCGTCGCCAGCTTCCGCGCCCCCGAAATCATCCTGGTTGTGGCTCTCACCATGATCTGCGTCGTGTTGGTCGGTAGCCTGGTCGGTCTCACGCTCCCCTTTATCTTCACCCGCTTGGGCCTTGACCCCGCCACCGCCAGCGCGCCTCTCATCACCTCCATCGCCGACATCAGCGGTGTCATCATCTACTTCTCACTGGCAACTTGGTTGCTCGGTCACAACTGAGCAGGATATCGCTTCCCCCTTCTGATCACTTCTGCGCCATAAGCCATCAAGACACGCCGCTGCCCGAGCCGAACAGCAACTCGGGCAGCGGCTTATATCACCCGGCGCGTAGCACAGTCCGCCGGCAATGGGCGTTTTTCTTACTTGACACGCCTTAGGAACTATGCCATACTGCGCCGCAGCTAGGCGAGTGGTCTTTCCCCCCTCGGTTGAGCGCCGCACGATGCGCTCCCGACCGCAACCACCTCCCCAGCCTAACATCGCTATCCCATAAAGAAGGAGGTGGTGCGAATGGATTTTAGTACCAGTATCCGTCCGGTAGCGCTACCTCAAGGGGTAACCTTCTAGGTCGCTACCGGACCGCAGGGAGAGCGCCTCAGCCGCAAGGCTGGGGCGCTTTTCTTTTCCCTCTTCTCCTCACCTTGCACACCGGCGCGTGAAAGATCATCCGTCCTCAATCGCCTTGAG
>CAKZVN010000008.1 GCA_937922105.1 uncultured Litorilinea sp. | reverse complement strand
TGCTCACCGGCGTGTTGGGGCACAGCGCCGTCTTGGCTCAAGGCAACCAGCCCGCCGCCCTCTCTCCCAGCGACATCACCCCCGACCAGATCAACGAGATTGCGAAAGAAATTTGGTGTCCCCTCTGCAATAACATCCGGCTCGACGCCTGTGAATTGAAGGCGTGCGACCAGATGAAAGAGGTCATCGCGATCAAGTTGGCAGAAGGGCAGGGCTTGGAGGAGATTCGTAACTACTTTGTGATGCAATACGGCCCACAGGTCTTGGGCGAACCCCCGCGCGAGGGCTTCAACTGGTTGGCGTGGATTCTACCGGTGGTGGCATTGGCAGTGGGCGGCTATGCCTTCTGGCGCAAGACCCACAGCCTGGTGCAGGCGGCACCGCAAGCGCTGACGCCTGCGCCCGCGGCGCGTGCTTCCGCGACGCCGGACGACTACGAGCGCAAGCTCGAAGAGGAGTTGGCGCGCTATGGCTGAGTTGACCGATCTGCAACCCCAGCCTGCGGCTGCGGAGCGTGCCCCGGTTTCGCGGGCCATGCGCATCTGGCAGGCCGTCTTTATCATCGTACCGCTGCTCTTTGTCGGTCTGTTGGCTTTTCGGCTGTGGGATACCAACACCACCGAACACCGTGCTTCCGGGTTGGCGCCGGAATTCACCTTCACCACCTTTGATGGGGAGACCATCTCCTCCGCCGATCTGCTGGGCAAAGGAGTGGTGCTCAACTTTTGGGCTAGCTGGTGCGATCCATGCCGCGAAGAAGCGACTTTGCTGGAGATGACCTGGCGTCGCGAAAAGGACAACGGCATCATCTTCATCGGCCTGGATTACCTGGACCAAGAGCCGGCAGCGCTGGCTTATTTGGCCGAGTTCGACGTCACCTATCCCAACGGGCCGGATTTGCAAAGCCGCGCGGCGCGACGCTACGGCATCAAAGGGGTGCCGGAGACTTTCTTCATTGCACCAACCGGCGAGATTGTCGGCACAGTCATCGGTCCTATCGTCAGCCAACGCCAGTTGGACGAATACTTGGACCGCATTCGCCCCTAACCTTGTCGCATCCGGTAGAGGGGCTGTCCCGCGTTTCGGCTTTCTTTTTTCCATAGCAAACGAGGCTGTCCATGATTTATAACGTCGGCTACCTGATTCTCGTCACCGCCCTGCTGCTCACAGTCTACGGCATGGTCACCGGCTTCTTGGGCGGCGCGCGGCGGAGCGCACAGCTGGCTGCGGCAACCGAAAACGCTGTCTACGCCGTGGGCGGGCTGGTCCTGTTGGCTGCCTGCATCCTGTGGTATGGGTTGCTCACCGACCAATTCCAACTCAGCTACGTCTGGAATCACTCGGAACGCGCCCTACCGACCTTCTACAAGTTTGCGGCGCTGTGGGGTGGGCAAGCGGGTAGCCTGTTGTTCTGGTCGCTGATCCTGTCACTCTTCAGCGTGGTGGTCGCCGTCACCCATCGCCATGACCTGCAACTGCTCATGCCTTACGTGCACGCAGTGATGCACGCCTCCAAGCTCTTTTTCCTGGTGCTGTTGGTCTTCGCCGCCAACCCCTTTGCCCAGGTCGCCTTTGTGCCGGAGGACGGGCGCGGTCTCAATCCGCTGTTGCAGAATTACTGGATGGTGCTGCATCCTGTGGCGCTCTACCTGGGCTATGTGGGCTTGGCTGTGCCCTTCGCCTTCGCGGTTGCCGCGCTCCTCAGCAAAAAGCTGGACACCGAGTGGATGCGTGCCACGCGGCGCTGGGTGCTCATCCCGTGGATGTTCCTCTCCGTGGGCATTATCATGGGCAGCAACTGGGCCTATATGGAACTGGGCTGGGGCGGTTACTGGGCGTGGGACCCGGTGGAAAACGCCAGCTTCCTCCCCTGGTTGACCGCCACCGCTTTCTTGCACAGCATCATCATCCAGGAGCAGCGCGGCATCCTCAAGGTCTGGAATATGGTGCTGATCTGGCTCACCTACTTCCTGGTGATCCTGGGCACCTTTACCACACGCAGCGGCATCATCGAGAGCGTCCACAGCTTTGCGCGCAGCGAGATCGGCCCCTATTTCCTGGTCTTCCTCTCCATCGTTCTCTTCGGCTTCCTGTGGTTGCTCTTCAAACGGTTGTCCTTGCTCAAGGACGAGCAGAGCATTGACTCCTACGCCAGCCGGGAAGCGGCCTTTATGGCCAATAACTGGATCTTCACGGCGATCGCCTTTGCCACGCTGTGGGGAACCTTCTTCCCCATGTTCAGCGAAATCTTTGCCGGCGACCGCATCAGCGTCGCGGCGCCCTTCTTCAACAAGGTAAACGGGCCGCTCTTCCTGATTCTCTTCGTGTTGATGGGCGCGGGGCCTTTGCTGGGCTGGCGACATACCAGCGTAGCCGCCTTCCGCAAGCAGTTCACTTGGCCGTTGGTCGCGGCGGTGGTGGTTGCGGCGGGGGCGTCGTTCACCACGCGCAATGTCTACGCGATTGTGGGTCTCGCCATCTGCGCGTTTGTCACCGCCACCATCGTGCAAGAGTATGTGCGCGGGGTGATCGCCCGGCGCATCACCAATCGTGAGAGTATTCCGGTCGCAATGGGGAATCTCTTGCGGCGCAACGGGCGGCGCTACGGCGGCTACTTGGTCCACCTGGGGATGGTCTTTATTGCCGTGGCGGTGATCGGCAACGAATTCTATCAGGAGACGACCAACGTCACCCTAGCCCGCGGGGAAGGAGTGACCATCGGCGGCTACGAGCTGGTCTATGTGGAGCTGCGCGCGCAAGAAGGCCCCAACCGCATCGAGTTCGCCACACCCTTGATGGTCTACAATGCGTCCAACGGGCGCTTCTTGGGCACAGTTGAACCGCATCGCAACATCTATCACAAGACGCCGGAGATGCCCACCAGCGAGGTCGGTCTGCGCATGACGTTGGCGGAGGATGTCTACGTCGTGCTCAACGGCTGGGAAAATATGGGCGCAACCGCAACCTTTACCATTCACATTAACCCGTTGACGGCCTGGATGTGGATCGGCGGCCTAGTCTTGGTGTTGGGCACGCTGGTCGCCATCTGGCCCCACCCGGCGCGCCGCCTGGAACCTGTTCCGGTCACGGTGAGCGCAGGCGTAGGAGCGCGACCCGCATGAACGACTTTTCCACTTTCGGCACCATCGCCCTTGCCGCGGTGATTTCGCTGATCGCGATCGTGGTGGCAGTTTGGCCGTTGCTACGGCCCGCGCGTGGTCGCGTCCTGTTGGAAGACGACCGGCTAGGCGAGTTGCTCGGGCGCAAGGAAGCAACTCTCAAGGCCATCAAGGACCTGGAGTTCGATTATCGCGTGGGCAAGATGGACGAAGAAGATTTCCAGCGGCTGGACCAGCGTCTGCGTCGCCAAGCCATCGGGCTGATCCAGCAGATCGAAAAGTTGGCCCCGGCGGGCGCAGCCATTGACGACGCGCTGGAGCGGCAGATCGCCGCCATGCGCCGCACCGCCACGCCGGCAACACCGCCGGCTCCTGCTGCGGCGCGCCCGTTGCCCGCGGCGAATGGGCACGCCGCGCCCAAATCGGCGCGCTATTGCACCGAGTGCGGCAATGCATTGGAGGCGACGCACAAGTTCTGCGCCCA
Source organism: uncultured Litorilinea sp. (assembly GCA_937922105.1). Classification (GTDB taxonomy): domain Bacteria; phylum Chloroflexota; class Anaerolineae; order Caldilineales; family Caldilineaceae; genus QEUY01. The sequence continues at coordinate 2,024 of CAKZVN010000008.1, read as the reverse complement.
GTGTGGCGCGCCCGTCGCCGCGCAGACCGTCCCGGTCCCGGCAGGTGAAAGCAGCGCCTAGGGGATTGCCCCGCTTTATCACGCGGACGGCCCGTGGGGAAGCGACTCCCTACGGGCCGTTTTTCGTGGGCGGGTAGACATTGACACCCGTCCCGCGTCCAGGCTAGAATGACCGTACCCTGGTGTGGGTCGGTGGCGGAACGGCAGACGCAACGGACTTAAAATCCGTCGGGGCAACCCGTGTGGGTTCGAATCCCACCCGACCTACTACATTCCTGCAACGTTCTCCCCGCGCCATAGTAGACCGGCTCCCCGCGCAACTGCTTTCACGCCTTCCTCAGTGTGGGTTGAGCGCCGGTGGTTCGACCACTAAGATGGTCATGCTGAAAACGGTGAAGGGAGGCATCCTCACCGGTGCAAACCGAGATTCTTCCCTTCACAGGACTTGGGGCAGGCCGTCGCTGTGCGCCTCCTTAGAAACTCCCGGGTGTCTAATGTTCTAATGTGGGCACAGACGCGCGCTCCGCGCCGGGCTGGCGTCTTGATCCGCAAGGAGAGGCGAACGACGGCAGCCGTGCAATTCAGACTCGGGGCGAACACCGACATGCATCGTATAGGCGCATGTTCTGGGGCATCACCTGCGCCACAGCGCGGACCGCTGACACGCCTTGACGCGCTGGTGGACCGTTTGGCAGACTGGTAAGCCTGTGAGTTCGACGGCATGATGCCGGCGCAGCGACCTTGCAGACACGACCTAGTCGGGACGGCGCATGGTCTGGAGGATCACGGTTGAGGCAAAACCGATGGCGGCTAAGATGCCCGCTAAGACCCCAAACGCGCCCAGTCGTCCCCGCCACGGCTGCTCCTCGGATGCGAGCGCAGCGGGTGCGTCTACACCCCGCGAGCCTGCTGGTTGTTCGCCCGGTTCCGCGGGGTTGACCAAGTTGGTGAACGTGCAAGCCACGATGGACACATTGTCCACCACCATCGCCATCGAACCGCCCTCGCCGTCGTTGTTGACAGCCATGACCAGGCGAATGGTCTGTCCCAACAACGGCGTCAGGTCATAGTCGGTGGTAAGCCAGGTTCGCTCGTCGGACTGCAGACCCAGGACGCGACCGGCAAATTGGCCCGTAACGGCGTTGTAGATGTCCACATATTGCAGATCGCCCGAGCTGACCTTGCCCTCGATCATGGGATAGTAGCGCAGGCTGAGCAGCACGCTGGTGGCGTCGTCGGGCAAACGCACAATCTGATCAATGGCGCTGATGGCGCTGTGCGTTATGGGATCGGTTGTGCCCAGACGCATGGCATAGCGGCTGCGGTTGAAGGTCGGCTCCTCCACATAGGTGGGCAACACGGGACTATAGAGCACGGTCCAGCCCGTATCGCGCATCTCGAAGTTGCCGTTGTTGAGCAACTCGATGCACTCGGCGGTAACCTGACCGGTGGGGCGGGGCGTGCTGAAGGCCTGGGTGAGGGGCGCGCCCTCCATTGCCACCGCCGGGCCGGTTCCCGCGTCCTCCGGCTCGTCCATGCCGATGGCAGGGTCCGGTACGTCGTCGCCGTCTCCCAGGGGCGGCTCCTCGTCGCCCTTGTCCGGTTCTTCGTCCTCGCCACCCGGCCCGAAACCACCCTGCGGCGTGGGAGTGGGCGTGGGGGAAGGCGGAGGCTCACCCTCCACAGTTGGCGTCGGAGTAAGTGTGACGGTCGGCGTCCAGGTGGGTGTCCACACCGGGGGCGGCGGATAATAGGGGCCTTTCTTGGGCGGGCGGTGCGGGCCGGGCGGCATCATGCCGTAGCCGGGCGGCATACCATACCCGCCGGGACCATACCAGGACCCAGGGGGCGGCGCCGGGTCATAAGGGTACGGGCGCGGATGGTGCGGGCCGGGACAGACTTCCAGCCGCACGTCGTCCAGATACATCCAGGTGCGCCCGGCTGCGCCGTCGTTGTAGACGTTGAAGTAGACGTAGAAGGTCGCGCCCGCAAATTCGGTCAAGTCCAGGGCATCGGTCTGCCAG
>CAKZVN010000007.1 GCA_937922105.1 uncultured Litorilinea sp. | reverse complement strand
TGACCATGGCGGTCGCGCTGGCGGCGGCTGTGCTGCTCAACCAAAAACTGCGCGGCATGCATATCTTCCGCACCTTGCTCTACATCCCCACCGTCATTCCCATCGTCGCCGGGGTCTTCGTGTGGGGTTGGCTCTTTCACCCGGACCGCGGCCTGGTCAACGCGGCCTTGACCGCCGTCGGCCTGCCCAAAGGCACATGGCTTTCCGAACCCAACACTGCGCTCGCCACCCTGATCCTGCTCAGCGTGTGGGGAATCGGCCCCTCTATGGTGATCTTCTTGGCGGGTCTCCAGGGCATCCCTGAAGAACTCTACGAGGCGGGCAAGATTGACGGTGCCAATGAGCTTCACCTCTTCCGCTATATCACCATCCCGCAGTTGACCCCCACCGTCTTCTTCCTACTCATTACCGGCCTCATCGCCACCTTCCAGTACTTCGTGCCGGCCTATATCTTGACCAAAGGCGGGCCGCTCTTTGCGACCTATTTCTACAATCTGAATCTCTATGAAAAAGCCTTCCGCTGGCAGTTCATTGGCTTGGCGTCGGCCATGGCCTGGTTTATCTTCGCCATCATCCTGGCGCTCACCCTTGCGCTCTTCCGTTCGTCGGATGCCTGGGTCCACTACGAGGTGAAACGATGACCACCGCCACGCCCACCGCTCCTTCGATCAACCAATCGGCCGCGCATACGGCGGCGCGCCGTCGCCGCACCGGACGCGTCTTGCACGCTGTTTCCGTCTATACCGCGCTCTCCATCATCGCCTTCTTCTTCATCCTGCCCCTGTGGTGGATGGTCCTGACCTCGGTCAAGACAGCCCAAGAGGCCTACTACTTCCCCCCCACGCTCATCCCGCGCCAATTGGTGCTCACCAATTTCGCCGAAGCGTGGAATCACCCCGGCATGCAATTCACGCGCTGGACGTACAACACGCTCTACATCACCATCACCGTCCTGATCGGCGTGTTGCTCACCTCGTCGCTCTGTGCCTACGGCTTCGCGCGCATTCGTTTTCCCGGCCGCGAATTCTGGTTCATCGCCACGTTGGCGTCCATCATGCTGCCGCCCCAGGTGACGCTCATCCCCCTCTACGTGCTCTTCTTCCGCATCGGCTGGCTGGACACCTTCAACCCCCTGATTGTCCCAGCCTGGTTCGGCGGCGGCGCCATTAACATCTTTCTCATGCGCCAGTTCTTCCTCCAGATTCCCGCCGAGTTGGAGGACGCAGCCTACATTGACGGGGCCAATCGCCTGCAAATCTGGTGGCGCATCTTCCTGCCCCTGTCCGTGCCCGCGTTTGTCACCGTAGCCCTTTTCACCTTCCAAGCCACCTGGAACGACTTCTTCGGCCCGCTCATCTATCTCACCGGTCGCGACAACTACACCTTGTCGCTGGGTATGAACTTGTTCAACAGCCAATTCGGTGCGCAAATCCACTACATGATGGCAATCGCCTTCATCATGAGCGTGCCCATGATCCTGATCTTTTTCTTCCTGCAACGGTACTACATCCGTGGCGTTGTCTTGAGCGGGATCAAGGGCTAGCACCGCCTGATGAGCAAGCCCGGGCCTTTTCCGTGGCCCGCCGTCCGCTGCTCCGCTTAACGGTTCTCGGCGCGCCCGGAGTGACACCGTCCTCCGTGCTCACAGACGGTGGTAAACCATGCGAGCGACCACGCGGCTTGTGTTGCTGGCGGCAAGCGCAGGGTTCATTTTGTTCGTACCCGGCGCAGGCTTTCCGTTTGACGCACCGACGATCGTATGGCGGGCACGGCAACACGTTCATTTTGTTCGTACCCGGCGCAGGCTTTCCGTTGCTCATGCTCTGCGTCTTCACCGGGGAGCAACTGTGGGTCTGCTGGGGCGGGTTGGCGCTGGTGCTCTTGATTGTGCCGTTGGCGGGTCTTAGCGCAGGGTGGGTGCTCCAGTTGCGCGGGCAGGCACGCGGGGCATTGATTGCGGGGAGTCTGACACTGCTCTATCTCATCGTAGGAACGTTGCTGATCACACTATAGGGCCGGAGCGCCGGCATGGCAATTCTGACGGTCGTGGCGCTGTTGGCGCTGATGGGGGTCTATGCACTCGTTGCTTCATTCGGTTTTGTCATGAGCGCCTTTTGCTTTGATCAAGGGACGAGCGCCGGAGCCTGGAGCTGCTTTGCCGGCATCAACGCCATCTTCAGCGCGCCCCCGGCGCTTGCGCTCCTCGTGGGGTGGGTCCAGTTCTTTCGCAAACAATACCGCGCCGCCCTGGTAATCGGCGCCATCCCGCTGCTCCTGGTCGCGTTGGCTTATGGTGCGCTCTTTGTCTCCACCTCGAGTTGGCGCCCCTGAAAGCCGTCTGCTTAGTGACCACCGCCCCCTTCCGCCAGCGCATCAATCTCGGCGCGATCGGTGATCACGCGGCTCAACTTGCCGTCGCGCATCTGCAAGACCCGGTCTACATAGCGGCACATGCGCAGGTCATGCGTCACCATAATCCCCGCGCGCTTCTGTTCACGGATCAACTGTGCAAAGGTCTCCACCACCTGGAACGCGCGCTCGGTGTCCAGGCTGGCAGTCGGCTCATCCGCGAGCACCACATTCGGCTCGTGGATGAGCGCCCGCGCAATCGCCACCCGTTGCTGCTGCCCACCGGAAAGTTGCCCCGGATAGTTGCGCAGGCGTTCGCCCAGCCCTAGGCGCACCAGCAGCTCCCGCGCCCGCTCCTTACCCCGGCGGTCGAGTTTCCCGTTCAGGCGCAACATCAACTCCACATTTTCCAGCGCGTTGAGATACGGAACCAGATTGTTGCTCTGGAAGGCAAAGCCGATGGCGCGACCCCGAAAGCGCGTGCGCTGCGCCTCGCTCATCGCGGTCAGCGTCTCGCCGGCAATGCGAATCTCCCCGGACGTGGGATGCAGCAACCCAGCCAGCATCGCCAACATGCTGGTCTTGCCCGAACCGCTCGGCCCGACCAGTGCCACAAACTCGCCGGGATGCACCGCGAAGTTCACCCGGTCCACCGCCACAATCGCATTGCTGCCGTTCCCGTATTCCTTGACAACCTCCACTGCCTGCAGCGCCTCGCTCATCCCACGTCCCCCACAAACTCTTACCGTTTACCCATAGACATAATCAGGTCCACGGCTACTGGGCCAAGCCCAGTGCCGTCAACGGCTCCACGCGCACCAACAACACCACCGAGACCAGCCCCCCCATGGGGCCGATAATCAACAGCGCCGCCACCGCAGACGCCACTGCGTCCCCGGTAAAGATGATGGGCAGCGTGGGCGGAAAGCTCAGCGACAGCAAAAGCGACCCCACCACACCCGCCGCCACCCCCAGCGCGTTGACGATCACAATCTGCGAAATCGCCGCCAGCCCGATGGTCCAGGTAGAGGTGCCGATAGCCTTGAGCATCCCGATCTGGGCGATCTTTTGCAATGTCTGGATTTGGAAAAAGCCGCCCACCACCAAAATCCCGATAAAGAACGTGAAGTACCGCTGCGTGTCCAGCGTGCTCTGCTGCGCCGTATAGCCTGGTGTCGCCTGATACGCAGTGCGCCGATCCACGGCTTGAATGTCCGATACCTGGTTTTCCAGCCGGACCGCCATCTCGCGCCAGCGCTCCGGCTCCACCAGGCGCACCGCGATCAAGTTCGAGACAAATTCGCCACCGCCGGTCTCTGTGCCGCTCTGCGGGCGCACACGGTCCCACGTCAAGTAAGGCACAATCATTGTGGGCTGCAAGCCGAAGCCGCGCCCGTCGGTGACACCCACCACCGTCAAGTTGAAAAACTTCTCCTCAGTGCCCTGAATGGACTTGATCACCACCACATCGCCCACGCCCAGCCCGGTCTGATCCACCACGCGACGGTCAATAATCGCCTCGTTGGCGCGGGCGCGCCCCAGCTGCGCGCCGCGCAGCACCGGCGGCTCCCCCGGCATCCCCGGCTCTACACCCAACAGCGCCACATCCACCGGCTCGCGCCCGTCGGGCAGGACAATGGTCGTGTTGCTGGTCGCAATCTGCCCCACCGCTTCAACTCCCTCGACGCGGCGAATCTGGGCCAATTTGTTGCGCCCCAGCCGGCTGGCTGCGATGGAGAGGTCAACCCCACTCTGGTAAACCAGCAACTCGGCGTCCAGTTTCTGGATATACTCGCGGTTGCCTGCCCCCAACCCCTCCGCCAACGCCGCAATGAAAAGCACCAGCGTGGTAATCAGCGCCACAATCCCACTGATCAAAAGATAGCGCCCCTTGTTGCGCCAGATTTCCTTGAAGGCCAAATACAACGCCATGCGTCTCTCCCTTACCTTGCCGCGCACCGGCGTCAATCGAAGGACACCACCGCGGTCATATTCCACAGCAAGCGCGGGTCGTTGCCTTGCAGGTCAATCACCGCCGTATAGACAATATCCCCGCGTTGGTCCGTGCCGATGGGACGAATGCGCGCCAACACGCCCTCCATCAACAAGTCCGGCAGCGCGTCGAAGCCGATCGCCACCCGTTGTCCCACCTGGACACCCGCCACCTGCAATTCGGTCAAGTCTTCGGTGCGAACTTCCCAGCGCGAGAGGTCCGCCAGGCGAACCAAAAGCGCGCCGGGCTGCACCTGCTCGCCGGGGTTCACCTCCAACAGCGCCACCGTTCCGGCAAAGGGCGCGCGCAGTTCCGTATCCGCCAGCGCCACCAACGCCTGCTGCAAGAGCGCAGTCGCCGCCGCCACGTCGGCTTCCGCCACCGCGACCTGCTCCGGTCGCGCGCCGGCTCGCACCAAGTCCAGCTGGGCCTGCAACTGGCGCACGTCCGCTTCCGCCGCCTGCACATCCGCAGGGAGCGCGGTCGTCAACTGATCCAGCTGCGCCTGCGCGCGGCTCACCTCGGCGCGTGCCTGCGCCACCACTGCAGGACTTGGCCCAGCCTCCAAGTCGGCTAATCGCGCCAGCGCCGCCTCGTAATTGTTGGTCGCCGTCTGCAAATTGGCCGATTCGGGCAGCGCGCCCACATCATTGCGCCAGCGCACCTGATCATAGGCTGCCTGCGCCCGGCTCAGCGCCGCAGCGGCATTAGCCGCGTCTGCGCGCGCCGCAATCAGACTCTGCTCGCTCGCCCCTTCCAGAGCGCGTTGCAATCCGGCTTGGGCCGCGGCCAAATTGGCGCGCGCGGCGGCAATCTCGCCCGGCAGCGCGCCCTGGGCAATTCGCTCCAAGCGCGCCTGCCCCGCAGCCAACGCAGCCTCGGCAGCTTCGATCTCCTGCGTGCGCGCCCCCGCCGCAATTTCCGCCAAACGCGCTTGCGCCCGGCGTAACTCAGCCTCGGCCCGGCTCACCGCCGTGCGCTGCTCCGCATCGTCCAGCTTGATCAGCAATTCTCCCGCCTCGACCTGCGCGCCCTCCTGCACCAGGACTTGAGCTACCACCCCCCCGCGCGGCAGGCTCAAGTCGGCCCGCTGCACCGGGATCAGCCGCCCATCCACCAAAACGCGCCCGCCGTTCACCACCGGCTCACTCGGCGTCTGGGCGCGCACCACCGCACCTGCCTCACGCGACTGCGTCCACAAACTCGGCAGCTGCCATCCTGCCACTGCCGCTCCCAGTGTGAGCAGCCCGGCTAATCCCCACTTCACCCAACGCGACCCCATCATCACAACCCCTTGTTCCATCCGGCTTAACCGGCGCTCACGGGCAAACCGCCCTGCTTCTCAAGTTCTGCCGGCTGCCGGTTGCGCGGCTCATCCGGTATACGCAGCACGTGGCGCGCAATAAAGGTTGCCACCCAGACCATCACCACCCCGGTGAACAGCCCAGGCCCCAGCGGGCCGAACTGCCCCAGCAAAAAGCCCCCCACCGTCGGCGCAATCACGCGCGTCAGGCTCTCCAACGAAGCCGACAACCCCAGCGTACCGCCCACTTCCTCGCGCTGCACCGACTTGCTCAAAAGACTGTTGATCACCGTATTCATCACCCCGCCCCCCAGCGAGAGCGGGATCAGGACCAACAACAACACGGCAAGATTCGGCGTCCAGCCCCAAGCAAACAATCCAAAGGCCATCAGAATCGCCGACCACAAGAGCAACTGCGGCTCACGGAAGCGCCGGGTCAGCTGCCCAATCGCCACCGCTTGCACCAGCACCGTCACAAAGCCCACATAGGTCAACACAAACCCCGTGCTCTGCGCGCTCAACTGCAACGGCGCGCCCGCGGCATAAAGGGCAAAGATGGACTGGAACATGGCGAAACTCAGACCGAAGAAGAAACGCACATGGAAGAGCGCCCCCACGCGCGGTCGGCGAAAAGCCGCCACCAGTGCCTCCCAGGTGACCGCCGGGCGCGGCTGCCCCGCCAACTGGGCGCGGCGCTCCGGGGTCAAGGACTCGGGCAGCAAGAAATAGACCATCAAGGTGTTGATCAACGCCAGAGCGGCTGCCACCAGCGCAGGCGTGCCGTAGCCGTATGCGCTCAGCAGACCACCCGCCGCCGGACCGATGATAAAACCCAGCCCAAATGCCGCGCCGATCAACCCCAGCCCTTTGGCCCGATTGCTTTCGTCCGTCACATCCGCAATGTAGGCCTGCGCCACCGAGATATTACCGCCGGTCAGCCCATCCAATATACGTCCCACGAAGAGCAGCGCCAGCACCGTCACGCCCACCGAAAACCCCAACGTCGCCGCCAGCCCTTGCCCAATCCACTCCGCCGTGCCCAGCAACAGACAGCTCAGCGACGTCCCCAGAATGCTCAACAGCAGCACCGGGCGCCGTCCATAGCGGTCCGAGAGCCGCCCTAACACCGGCGCGCCCACCAGCTGTGCAGCCGCATACGACGCCACCAGCAACCCCGTTACCCAAGCCGTTGCCCCATAGGCTTCGGCATAAAACGGCAACAAAGGCAGGATGAGTCCGAACCCCATCAAGTCAATAAAAACAATCAGAAAGATGGTCCCCAACCGGCGCTTATCCAGCCCGGCGGCTTGGGAACGGCCTGCATTCAATGTTGCGGTTGACATAGCTCCTCGCTTCCCGGTTACGGTGTCCGGGCGCACCCTTATGTGCCGAATCGTTGAACGTCCGGTCGGTGATTCGACCGGGGAAATTACTGCGACTGCGGTGTGATCCCGTGCAACAGCAGATCAACAGCGGTCTCGACCAATACCTGTCGCGGCAAGTGACTCTGCTGTGTCAGGCTGAAGGTGATGCCGTCCATGAGTGAAATAAAGAACCCCGCCAGTAGATCAGGATTGTCTACCCTCGCTTCCCCGCGCGCCTGCGCGGCAAGAAAGAGCTTGCGCAAAGGGCCGAACATCGCCGCGTAGGCCGTGCGCGAGACTCGTTGTGCCCCTTCCCGGCTCAAGACCGGCAAATCCGCGTGCATCATGCCCAGGAAATTGACCGCAGGCTGCGAGCCGAGCCAAGCTGCCACAGCCAACAGACCGTCGCGCAGACGGGGCGGCGCAGCCTTGATCGCCGCCTCCATACCGGCGCGGTGGCGCTCAAAGACGCGGGTCACCACCTCGATGTACAGCTGTTCCTTGCCTGCGGGAAAGTGGTAATAGAGCGACGCCTGCCGGATGCCCAGCGCCTCTGCCAAGTCGCGCAGCGTGATCGCGGCATAGCCTTTCTCCATAAACAGGCGTTCCGCTGTCTCCAACACGCGCTGCTTGGCGTCGCTGATCTCCGGCTCCGCCACCAACTCGCGTGGTTCGACAAAATATGGATCGATTTGCTTCATCCCGGCTTCTCCTGGTCGCCAACATCGCCAGGCTCCCCATGCGCACAATGTTTGCATAATTAATCAGCAAACATATGACAACGACCACAAGCATACAGTCTACCTAACGATTGGTAGGTAGGCAAATATCCCATTGTTTCGTCAATGTTTTGTCCAGCTTTGTGCTCGACTCCAGGGTCTTCGTTTGTGCAGGAACCGGCACGGCAGCATGACAAAACAGCGCCTTGCTCGGTTTGACCAAGCGCCCCAACCCGGGGTATACTTGCCGTTTGTGGACGGGCAGCGGCGTATACGGCCCGCAACCCACAACAACCATCCGGCACGATTCACAATTGCGCCCCACACCCGGCAGGCGCAAAGCCGCTCCCAAGCTCCAGACGTGATTTCGCCTGGACGCGGCTCAGAAAGGGAATGCACATGTACGCAGTCGTTCGCACCGGCGGCAAGCAATACCGGCTCGCCCCCGGCGACATCGTGGAAGTCGAAAAACTCGACGGCAATGTGGGGGACGAAATCACCCTCAGCGATATCCTGATGGTGGTGGACGGAGAGACGGTCCGCGTCGGGCAGCCCAATGTGGAGGGCGCCACGGTCACCGCCAAGATCACCGGGCAATATCGCGGTAACAAGATTCGCATCATGCGCTATCGTCCCAAGAAGCGCATTCGTGTGCGCAAGGGACACCGGCAATCCTTGACCCGTCTGGAAATCCGGTCCGTCAACGCCTAGTTCACGCCGGGTTGCCGGCAAGGAGGAAGCAAATGGCTCACAAAAAAGGCGGCGGCTCCAGCCGCAACAACCGTGACTCGAATGCCCAGCGGCTCGGCGTCAAACGCTTTGGCGGCGAATACGTCAGCGCGGGCAGCATCATCGTGCGCCAACGCGGCACCAAATTCTATCCCGGTCTCAACGTCGGCAAGGGCAAAGACGACACGCTCTTCGCCACCACCGCCGGGTTTGTCACCTTTGAATGGGCGCGGGGCAGCAAGAAGCAAGTCAGCGTCTACCCCGAGAAGGCAGAATCGGCGTCATGAAGGCCAATATCCATCCGACCTACTACCCTGCCGCACGCGTCATCTGCTCGTGCGGCGCAACCTGGATCACCGGCAGCACGGTGCCGGAAATTCGCACCGATGTTTGCAGCACCTGTCACCCCTTCTACACGGGTG
>CAKZVN010000006.1 GCA_937922105.1 uncultured Litorilinea sp. | reverse complement strand
TCTCTCCTCTGGCAGGCCGGGATGGGCAAGCGATGAGCGACAATAGCCGGTGATGGTATGGATGAATGGACGTGGGAACGAGCGACACAGTTGGTTGGACGGCGCGGCAAAGAGATGCGCTGCTGTTCCTTGTTGCCGATTTTATCATACCTTGTGGTCGAGTGCGAATCACCGTTGCGGTTGGTCCGCTCCTTCACTCCCAAACAGGCGAGGCTGCGACAATTGTTCTGCATGGGGCCATCGTGTAGAATGAGCACGGCTCTCCGTGACGGCTGAGCGGTTGGTAATGCCGGACAGCAAAGAAGCCGGCTCGGGCCGCCGGCTAGGGACGGGATGCGGTACGACGCGACCATGCAGCCGAATCTACCACCGCAATGGGATGACCCTGCCGGATGGCCCGCCGACGACTGGCCCGCAGAAGCGCCGGATGAACTGGAAGCGGCGGAACGCCATGCGCCGTCGTTGCCGATTATTCTTTTTAGCGCAGCAGGTGGCATTGCGGGCGGGGTGGTGGCGCTCTTCGCTGCGACGCGCTGGTTCCATCTGGGCCTTGAGTTGAGCGCGGCGGTAGCGACGCTGGGGATGCTGTTCAGTCTGGGGATCAGCGGCGCGGTCTTGAGCGCAATCACCGGCTCACGCGCTGCGCCGGTCAACATTTTGTTTAGCTGCGGGCTGATCTTGCTTACGCTCCTTTTTTTGGCGCTTTGCCTGTTGGCAGGCGCGCTGGCGGGTGTGGTCATGGTCAGCCTATGAGTAGAAAATGCCGGTGTGATGCTTGTTGCGCGTCCGTCACAGACGTGTGCGTTTTCGGGCCGGGATCGACTATAATGGGTCCATTCACGATCTGGTGTCCGGCCTGGCGCGCCCTGATGGCTTGATAGGCGTGCAGTGCTCGATTGACATGTGACTGACATGTGACGGTAGGATGGCGAGGATGGTCCGGCGATGACCGTATGGGATTGGACCCTGCAACGCCTGCGGGCGTGGGTAGCGCTACCCCAGGTGCTGGCGTTGGTGGTGGTCATCAACATCGCGGCGTATGTAGCTGGTCTGCTCTTTTGGTATGGCGACGTGATGGGCGACCCGGCGACACCGTGGTGGGCTTGGCTCTTTATCCCGGATTGCCCGCTCTTTGCCTTGTTGGGCGGGCTGGGGTTGCTCATGGTGGTGGCGCAGCGCCACTGGTCGCCGGAGGATCAACGCCGCGGACAACGGGCACTGGCGGTTGCCGCGCTGCTTTCTGTGCCGGTGTGGCTTTCGACCGGGTTGCCCGGTGTGGCAGCGGGCTGGGCGCAGCAGAACGCCATGCTGGCGGTGTGGACGCTGGTGCTGGCGCTGGGCGCCATTTGGTTTACGCGCCCGCCGGTCTGGCTTCTGGGCATTTTTGCCCTCGGCCAAATCAAATACGGCATTTGGACCATCACCGCGTGGTTGCTGTACTGGGACAGCACCGCCAAACTTCTGGGCGCGCCCCATTTTAGCGTGGACAGCGTCGCCATGACCGTGACTCACGTGGGGTTGGCGCTTCAGGGTGTGCTGCTGTTGGCCTATTTTCGCCCGACTCGAACTGCGGCGCTCGCCGGCTTGCTCTGGTTCGGCGCCAGTGATTTTGTAGATTATGGGTTGGGCTTTCATCCGGCAATTCCGCCAGAGTTTATCTCGCTAACCGTGTTGCAATGGAGCACGATAGCGGTGACGCTGGTGATGAGCGCGTGGTATTTTCGGGTGGGGCTGCGGGCTAAGTCCCGCCCGGCGGTGGTGGAGCCGTCCACGCAGCCGGTGTGAGCCGGCGATCCGCGCCGCCAAACGCGGCGCAATGATGCAAAGTAATCATCCATGTAAAGTAATCATCCATCGGGCCTTGCCCTGGCGTCGTCACCCAGGGAGAGACGACAGCCGGCACCGCAGCGCGGCGTGTGGGCTGCCGGGGCAGTGCCTCATCCATCAGAAAGCAGACCTGCCTTGAGCGAATCAACGGTGGATGCCAAGATTCAAGAGCTGCGCGCCAAGAAGGCCGCGGCGAAGCTGGGCGGCGGTGAAGAGCGCATTGCGCGCCAACATGCCAAAGGCCGCATGACCGCACACGAGCGCTTGGAGTTGCTGCTGGACAAAGGCAGCTTCCGTGAGTTGGATGTCTTTGTCACCCACAATTGTAACGATTTCGGTCTGGGCGAGCAGCGTATCCTGGGCGACGGGGTGGTCACCGGCTACGGGACCATCAACGGGCGTTTGGTCTATGTCTATTCCCAGGATTTCACCGTGTTTGGCGGCAGCGTCAGCTATGCCCACGCCATGAAGATTTGCAAGGTGATGGACATGGCGATGCGCAACGGCGCGCCCATCATCGGCCTCAACGACTCGGGCGGCGCGCGCATCCAGGAAGGGGTTTTCAGCCTGGCAGGCTATGCGGAGATCTTTTACCGCAACGTGATCGCGTCCGGGGTAGTGCCGCAGATCAGCTTGATCATGGGGCCGTGCGCCGGCGGCGCAGTCTATAGCCCCGCCATCACCGACTTTGTGGTCATGGTCAAGGATACCAGCCACATGTTTGTCACCGGGCCGGATGTGATCAAGGCAGTCACCCACGAGGATGTCACCTTCGAGGAACTGGGCGGCGCATCGGTGCATGGGGCTAAGTCGGGCGTGGCTCATTTCGCCGCGGAGAACGAAGAGGACGCGCTCTTTCTGGCCCAGCAGTTGATCGGCTACATGCCTTCCAACAACATGGAGGACGCGCCGCGCACACCCAGCCAAGACGACCCCTTGCGCCAGGACCCGGAACTGGATACCATCATCCCCGACACGCCCAACAAGCCCTATGACATGAAAACGGTGATCAAGCATATTGTGGATGATCGCCAATTTCTGGAGGTCCACGAACATTGGGCGACCAATGTGCTGGTGGGCTTTGCCCGACTGGATGGGCAGCCGGTGGGCATTGTCGCCAACCAGCCGGCGGTCTTGGCAGGCGTGCTGGATGTGGACGCCAGCCAGAAAGCCGCGCGCTTTGTGCGTTTCTGCGATGCGTTCAATATCCCGCTCATTGTTTTGGAGGATGTGCCGGGCTTCATGCCGGGGGTGAACCAGGAGCACGGCGGCATCATCCGCCACGGCGCCAAGCTGCTCTTTGCCTTTGCCGAGGCGACCGTGCCCAAGCTCACTGTGATCGTGCGCAAGTCCTATGGCGGGGCCTATTGTGTCATGAACCCGCGGCATATCGGCGCGGATGTGGTCTTTGCTTGGCCCAGCGCAGAGATTGCGGTGATGGGGCCGGACGGCGCGGTGAATGTGATCTTCCGCCGCGAGATCAGCCAAGCCGCCGATCCGGTGGCGCGCAAGGCGGAGTTGGTGGAGGAGTACCGCGCGCGCTTTGCCAACCCCTATGTGGCGGCGTCGGCGGGCTATATTGATAATGTCATTGAGCCGCACGAAACGCGCCCGCGCCTGATCAATGCGTTGGAGATGTTGCGCAACAAACAAGCCCAGTTGCCGCCCAAAAAGCACGGCAACATTCCGCTCTAGGTATGGGGCCGCACAGCAAACATGGCACTGACCGCGATCGAATTTGAATTGAGCGCGCAGCAGTTCGCTGCCATGAACTATCCCCATCTGCGCCAGGGGCAGTCGCTGGATGTGCAACTGGAGACCGGGGTCTGGTTGCCGGAACCGGGAGCCGAGGGGTGGTATGCCGTGCGCGCCGAGCCTTTGACCGCGCAATTGACCCGTGTGGAGCGGGCGACCTATGCGCTCGCCGGTCAAATCAGCGACGCCGACATCGTGCTGGACGCCGAGGGCTTAGAATCCGGTGCGTTGATTGTGCAGACCGGCGCCGCGCCGGTGCGCGTCATGGTGGGACCGGGGGCGGAGGGTCGCTTGCCCTATGGAACCTGGGAAACGCGTTACTTGGCGGGCGTCGGGCGGCTTTACGGCGTGGTGGAGGAAGATTTTTCGGCGGGCGTGGGCGCGCGCGTGGGGGTGATCGTGTGGGGTTTTCAGCGTCTGGTCTTGACGCCGGGCGACAGCGCATTCGGCACTTGGTACGAATCGGTGGAATTGCTGCCTGCGCCCTATACCTACGACCGGGTTATCGTCAACGCTCGTCTCCATCGCACGCGTGCCTGAGCCAGGCACAAGGGCGCGCACACGTTGCGCGCCCGACCGGTTTGACCATTACCCACACAGCGGGGACTTCGCATGTTCAGGAAAATCTTAGTTGCCAACCGGGGCGAGATTGCTGTCCGGGTTTTGCGCGCTTGTGAAGAACGCGGCATCGCGACGGTGGCGGTCTTTTCCGAAGTGGACCGCTCGGCGCTGCATGTGCGCTATGCACAAGAGGCCTACTGTATCGGCCCCGCGCCCAGCCGCGACAGCTATCTGCGCATTGACCGCATCATTGACGTGGCGCGCAAGGCGGGCGCCGATGCCATCCATCCCGGCTATGGATTTCTGTCGGAGAATGCCGAATTCTCGGCGGCGTGCGCCGATGCCGGCATCACCTTCATCGGCCCCGGACCGGAAGCTATCGAAAAGATGGGCGACAAGATCACCGCGCGTGAGACGGTGGCGCGTGCCGGAGTGCCGCTGGTCCCCGGTTCCAAGCCGGGGCTGCGTGACGAGGAGTTGCTGGCGCGCGCCGAAGAGATTGGCTTCCCGGTGATGATCAAGGCAAGCGCAGGCGGCGGCGGCAAGGGGATGCGCGTGGCGGAATCACCGGAGAGCTTTCCCTCCTTGTTGGCTGCCGCCCGCCGCGAGGCGGCTTCCGCGTTCGGCAACGACGAAGTCTACATCGAAAAATTGATTCCCAACGCGCGCCACATCGAAATCCAAATCCTGGCAGACAGCCACGGCAACACCATCCACCTGGGCGAACGCGAGTGCAGCATCCAGCGCCGCCACCAAAAGCTGATCGAAGAGGCGCCCAGCGTCGCGGTCGAGGAGACGTTGCGCCAAGAGATGGGGCGCGTGGCTGTCGCCGCGGCGGAATCGGTCAACTATGTCAATGCCGGCACGGTGGAGTTCCTCTTCGATACGCGCGACAACAAATATTATTTCTTGGAGATGAACACGCGGCTCCAGGTGGAACATCCGGTCACCGAAATGGTCACCGGCGTAGACATCGTCAAGGAACAGTTCAACATCGCTGCGGGTCGGCGCATGCGTTTCAACCAGAACGACATCGTGCGGAAGGGGTGGTCCATCGAGTGCCGCATCACCGCCGAAGACCCCTTTAACAATTTCATGCCCAGCACAGGAACGGTGGTCTATTTGCAAGAGCCGACTGGGCCGGGCGTGCGGGTGGAAAGCTCGCTCTATCGAGGCATGGAATTGAGTTTGTACTATGACCCGATGGTGGCGAAGCTGGTGGTGTGGGGCGATACACGCGCAGAGGCCATTTTGCGCATGCGGCGCGCGCTCAACGAGTATCGCATCGGCGGGATCAAGACCTCCATCCCGTTCCACCAGGAGATCATGGACAGCACCGAATTCATCTGGGGAACCTTTGATACCGGATTCTTGGCGCGGCGCCCTGTGGGGCGGATCAACCGTCCCAGCAACGACCATGAACGTATCGTGGCGGCTGCGGCAGCGATGATCGCACATGAGGAAGGGCGCAAGGCTGTACATATCGGCGCCGGGCGCGACAACGGCGCGCAGGGTCTCAATCCGTGGAAACAAGCCGGGCGCCAACGCGCCGTGAGGGGGCGCTGGTGAAATACTATTCGCGCATTGGGCAACGAGAATACGAAATTGAGATCGTAGACGGCCGCGTCTTCGTGGACGGCGAGCCGGTGGAACTGGACCTGCGCCAGAGCGGCGGGCCGGAGTTGTATAGCCTGCTTTACAACGGGCGCAGCTTCGAGCTGCTGATTGAGGTCGAGCGCTTCTCTTACGGCATCACCCTGCGCGGCGAGCGGTTCGAGGTACAAGTCGAGGATGAGCGCACCCGCCGCCTGAACATGGGGCGCAAGATGGTCTCTGTGCCCACCGGAGAGGTCCCCATCACCGCGCCCATCCCGGGGCTGGTGGTCAAGGTGCTGGTTGCCGTAGGGGATAGTGTCAAAGAGGAGCAGCCGCTGGTAATCTTGGAAGCCATGAAGATGGAGAACGAGATTCGCGCCCCGCGCAGCGGTGTCGTGAAGCAGATCGCCGTGGCAAGCGGGCAGCGCGTGGAACAAAAGGGCTTGTTATTGCTGCTGGAATAGTGCTGTCCGTTCTGGTCCAGCATGTTGTGCGTGTCAGCTAACCGTCAGCGAACTTGGGGGCGTCCGTCAGGGCGCCCCTTTCTGCTTGCGCTATTCTGTCGCTTGCCCGTGAAATCTGTACAAGGCGAGCGCTGTGTAAGGCGGCGCGGGAGACCTTGCCGATGGTGACTCTCTCTCGCAATGGACTTTATGTGAAAATTCGCTATGGCGGATTTGGCGGGTGGGGTGAGGTGTGGTAAAGTCAGGACTTGTGCCCGGGCGAAAGGGTTCGGGTGGTGCAGGTTAAGAGAGGAGCTTTTCGGGTAGGATGCGCCGATGGCGAAGTGCGCGTGCCGGAGGGTATGGGCTGGTGCGGCGGGGATGTTCCTGGGCGAGGAGCGGCGGCTGTGCGCTTGGCGAGGAGCGGGCGAGCGGGTGCTGCGAGGGGTCTGGGGGTAGGCCTGGTGCGCCGGGTGAGTGCCGGAAGGGAAGTAGTGCGC
>CAKZVN010000005.1 GCA_937922105.1 uncultured Litorilinea sp. | reverse complement strand
AAGCCTGCCAATGAGTCCGGGGGCTACGGCCTGATGGTGGGGCCACACGCCACCAAAGCCCAGCGAGCCAAGTTCGCCAAGCTGATCGAGGCCAACCCGCGCAACTACATCGCCCAGCCCACCATCATGCTCTCGCGCGCCCCTTGTTTCATTGACGGCAAAGTCGAGGCACGCCACGTGGACCTGCGTCCCTACATTCTCTACGGCAATCGCGTCACCATCCTCCCCGGCGGGCTGACTCGCGTGGCGCTGCGGCGCGGGTCGTTGGTGGTCAACTCCTCCCAAGGAGGCGGCAGCAAAGACACCTGGGTTCTCAACGAGTAACCGCCGCCCGGTCAACCGCCGATTGGAGAGATCAACCGATGCTTGCCCGTGTTGCCGACAGCCTCTACTGGATGAGCCGCTATCTGGAGCGCGCCGAACACACCGCCCGCTTGCTCGACGTGCACCTCAACTTGGTCCCGGATCAAATGCCTGCGGTCTCGGCGCGGCGCCGCGACCGCCTGATTGCCTGTCTGTGGGCGCCGGTGCCGGAGGGCGGCATCCAGAGCGATTACCAGCTTTATGACTTGCTGGTCTTTGACCAAACCAACCACAACTCGGTGATCGCCTGCATCGCCGCCGCGCGCGAAAACGCGCGCCAAGTGCGCGAACAAGTCAGCACCGAAATGTGGCAGCAACTCAACGAGTTGTACCTCAACGTGCGCAACAGCCGCCTGGACGATGTCTGGGAAGCGCAGCCGTCGGCCTTTCTCCACGCCATCAAGCAAGGCTCGCATCTTTTCCAGGGCATCACCGACGCCACCCTCAGCCACGGGCAAGGCTGGCAATTTATCCAACTGGGGCGCACCATCGAGCGCGTCCTCTCCATCGTCAGCCTGCTCCAAGTCGAAACCCAGGCCCTCACCTTGCGCGGGGACATCAACGAAGAATACTCCCAGTGGGTCGGTCTCTTGCGCAGTTGCACCGCATTCGAGGCCTATAGCAAGGTCTACACCGCGCATGTGGAGCCGCGCCGCGTCGTCGAATTCCTCCTCCTCAATGCCGAATTCCCCCACTCCGTCTGCTTCAGCGTGCGCAGCATCCAAACCGCGCTGGACGCCATCGCCGCCTACACCGATACCCATCGCGGCGCGCGCGTCTATCGCCTCGCCGGGCGTTTGCGCGCGCTGCTGGACTACGGCCAAATTGACGAAATTATTGACAACGGTTTGGCCGAGTTCCTGGAGGATATCCGCGTCCAAGCGGGGCAGATTCACGACGCGATCTACCAGATGTACATCACCTATCCCATCGAAGAAAAGCTCACCGCCTAGATTGCGAGCGGCAACCGATCATGTACTATGCCGTCCAACACACCACGCGTTTCAAATACAGCGCACCCATCGTGGAAAACGTCATGGAGGTGCGCCTGCAACCGCGCAGCCACGCTTCGCAACAGTGTCTGAGCTTCAACCTGCACCTGCGCCCGAGCGCGCGCGTCTACAATTTTCGCGACCACATTGACAACATCATCCACTTCTTCGACATCGCCGCCGCGCATCGCGAGTTGGTCATCACCGCCAACTCGGTGGTCAATGTCGTTGCGCCTGCTCCCCTGCCCCCTAGTCTCGCGCTGGACGACTGGGCCGCGGTGGACGCGCTGGCACGCAGCAGCGAACACTGGGAATGGGTCCAGCCCAGCCGCTTTACCGGCGCGCCCCCAGCCCTCCACGCGCTCGCCATGGAGTTCGCACTGGACCGCAGCCGCGACCCGCTCACCACCGTGCTGGCAGTCAACCGCCTGCTCTACGATACGTTCGACTACGACACCGCCAGCACACAAGTAGATTCGCCCATCGAAGACGCACTGGCGCACCGGGGCGGCGTTTGCCAAGACTTCACCCACATCATGCTGGCGCTCTTGCGCAACATCCTGCACATTCCCTGCCGCTATGTCAGCGGCTACCTCTTTCACCGTGAAGACGACCGCTCCGCCGACGACGCCACCCATGCTTGGGCAGAAGTCCTGTTGCCCGGTCTAGGCTGGATCGGTCTGGACCCGACCAACAACCTCGTCGTCGGGGAACGCCACATCCAAGTCGCCGTAGGCCGCGATTACAGCGACGTACCGCCCACCCACGGCTTCTACCGCGGCAGCAGCGAGAGCGAACTCAGCGTTGCCGTGCGCATCCAAAAAACCGCCGCGCCGCTTCCCATTCAACCGGACCCTGATCCCGCGCCCCTCTGGCGTATGGAGCCGCCGCCTAGCCCCGCCGAACTCGCGTCGCAACAGATGCAACAACAGCAGTAAGCGGCGGCAAGCGGCTGTTCAAGAGAGGAACCCACATGCCCCAGCCCCCTCAATCTCCTTCCTCTGACGGTGCCGATCGGTTTGGTCTTCGCCTGGGCAGCACTATCGCGCTGCTCACCGCGGTCGTCACCGTCGTTTCCCTCGGTCTTGGGTTAATCGCCATCCCCATCTCCGGCGCCAACTGCCCGGGAGACTGCATCGCCTACCCCTATCTCGATACCGTGGCGCAGTTCCCGCGCGATTATCTCTGGATGCCTGCCGCCATGGTGCAACTGGTGTTGTTCCTCACGCTCATGGTGACCATTCACCACACAGCCGACGCCCCGCGCCAAATCTACAGCCGCTTGGCCCTGCTCTTCGCGGCGGGCGCGAGCATGATCCTGATTCCCACATATTACGTCCAGTTCTTCGTGGTACCCGTCAGCCTCATGCGCGGGCAGACAGAGGGCATCCCCCTGATAACCCAGTACAACCCGCATGGCGTCTTCATCGCGTTGGAAGAACTGGGCTACTTGTTCATGACCGTCTCCTTTGCCTGGCTCGCGCCGGTCTTCACCGGACGGACGCGTACCGAAACTGCCGTCCGCTGGGTATTCCGGCTGGCGGCGGCGCTTGCCGTATTGGCCTATGCCGCCATCACGCTCGCCTACGGTCTGGACCGGCAAGACCGCTTCGAGGTCGTGGTGATCTCGGTGAACTGGCTGGCGCTTATCGTCAATGGCTTCCTGCTCAACCGGTACTTCCGCGCGCGCCTAGCTGCGGACCACTAGGTCCGTGTGACCCACGGCGGCGCGCCAGGCCCCCCACCCGGGTTCCTCGCGCACCGTGAATTGACACCCGGCGCGCAGACAGACATAATAAAGACAGCAAGCACCCGGTCCATTCCGACGCACGGCGCGTACCATACTGCCCAACCCTGCCCTTTACTTGCGCGCCCGCGTCCCAGCCCCTAGAGAGCGATTTCCCCGCATGAACATCTTGGTCACCGGCGGCAGCGGGCGTATCGGGCGTTATGTCGTGCGCGAACTCGCCGCCGCAGGCCATACCGTCACCAACGCCGACCTCGCACCCTTGCCGGGCCTACCCGGCGGCTTTCTCAAGGTGGACCTCACCGACGCGGGCGATGTCTACCAAGCCCTGGCTTACACCAAAAGCGAGGCCGTCATCCACCTGGGCGCCTGGGCCAACGCCGGCGTCGTACCCGACACACGCACCTATGGCGACAACGTGCGCGGGGCGTACAATCTATTCCAGGCCTGCGCCGACCTGGGCATCCGGCGCATCATCAACGCCTCCAGCGCGCAGGTCTACGGCTTTGCCGCGCACGCCCCGCTCTACGCGCCCGTGGACGAGACCCATCCCTTGCGCCCGGTCAACAGCTATGCCCTTGCCAAAGTCGCGGCTGAGCAAGCCGCCGACTACTTCGTCGCCAACTTCGGCCTGACCATCCTCTCCTTCCGCTTCATGGGTGTGCGCATGCCCCACGAGATCGGGCCGGAGATCGCCCACATGGCCCAACACCCCGCGTCAGGCGCTTGGCTGCTCTGGACGCGCACCGACGCGCGCGACGCGGCTGTCGCCTGTCGCCAGGCAATCGAAGCCGCCGATGTTGCCCCCGGTCCCTACAACATCACCGGGCGCCAAGTCGTGCTGGACCGCAGCGCCGCGTCCTTGTTGACAGACTATTTTCCCACCACGCAACAGCGTGACGACCTCACCGGACAGGCGTCGCCCCTTTCCTGTCGCCGCGCCGAAGACGCATTCGGCTATCGCCCCCGCTTTGTCTGGACCCAAACCCAATCTCACCCCGAACCCACTGCCTGAGGAGGCCCCTCCCATGAAGATCGTTGACATCACCGTCGAAACCTTCCACTATCGCTCCAATATCGTGCGCGACGCCGACGGGCACGGTCACCCCGGCCCAGAGCACGACGCAGTCCAAGCCCTCACCACCGTCATCACCGACGAAGGACTCAAAGGCTACTGCTTCGGCGCCATCGCCAAAGGCACGCTGGAAGGCATCATCAAGCCGGTGCTGTTGGGCCAGGACCCCGCATACCGCGAACGCATGTGGCACCAACTTAAAGAGCGCCAGCGCCTCAACCTCTCTACCTTGACCGACCGCGTCCTCATGGTGGTGGACATGGCGCTCTGGGACCTCGCCGGCAAGGCTGCCGGGTTGCCCGTGCATAAACTCATCGGCGCCACCCGCGACAAGGTTCCCGCCTACGCCTCCACCATGTGTGGCGACGACCTGGAGGGCGGGCTAGACACCGCCGAGGACTACGCCAACTTCGCCAAGTGGTGCATGGCCCGCGGCTACCCGGCCTTCAAGCTCCACACCAAGCAGCCCCCCTACGCGGGCGCGCCCAGCGTCAAAGCCGACCTCGCCGCCTGTGCTGCCGTGCGCGAAGCCGTCGGCCCGGATGTGCCGCTCATGCTCGACCCCTTCCATTACTACAGCCGCGAGGAAGCTTTTGCCCTCGCCAAGGGGCTGGAAAAACTGGATTACTATTGGATGGAGGAACCGATGGACGAGCACTCCATGTCCTCCTATGTCTGGCTCTGCCAAAACACCTCGCTCGCCATCT
>CAKZVN010000004.1 GCA_937922105.1 uncultured Litorilinea sp. | reverse complement strand
GGTTGATCCCATCACCCCTCCCACGCGTTGTGTTGTATGCTTGCCGTCAAGGATTGCTGCCCGGACGCGGAGACAGTTCGCGCAAAGCTGCACCAATAGGCAGCGATGCTCAAGGCAATCGCCACATTGAGCGAGCGCTTACCGCCTGCCATAGGCAACATCACCACCTGATCGGCTAACGCCACAAGCCCCGGGTCCACCCCGGCAATTTCGTTGCCCGCCGCCAGAACCACGGCTGAGGAGCCGGACGGCAGTTCCAGCGTGTGGAGCGGCGTCGCCGTGGGCAGCGTCTCCAACACCCACAAGCGCGCCCCGCCGGCACGGAGCGCCTGGGCTGCTTCCACGGCGTTCGGGTGATAACGCCAGGCGACACGCGTCTCCGCGCCCAGCGCCGTCTTGGCGACTTTGACCTGCGCCGGGGTCGGCGTAATGCCGCACAGATGCACCATCACCGCGCCCACCCCGTCGGCGCTGCGCAGAGCGGACCCCACATTGAAGCTGCTGCGCCAGTTGTCCAACAAAAGATGCAACGGCGTGCGCGGCACACCGGTCCCAGCAGACGACAAATCGCCCGCTGTGTCGCGCTGCGCCGCCAACGCCACCCGTCCCCGGCAACGCGGGCAGACCCCGCGGAAGTCGTCCGCGAGGGTCACCGGAAAGCGGAGACCGCAATCAGGCTCACAACACTGGAAAAAACGCACAGGTCCGGCTGCACCGTCGGCATGGTCCATCACCCTGCCCGCCTCCACTATTCCGACGCGGGGACCGGCGCCAGATAGCCGCGACGCACAGCCTCGTCCAACAGCCGCTCGATGACAGCCCACAGCCGCGCAGAGCCGTCGGCAATCGCGCCCACACGTTGCACCACCATGCCCCGGTGCACCCCGTTGGCGCGCCACGAGCCGCCCTGGGTGGCGAAGTTATGCAACACAGGCAAGAGCCGGTCCACTGCGTGTGCGAAGCGCGCCTCCGGTGTTGTGCGCGCCTCGAACTCACACCAAAGACCATGGAGTGTCGCGGCTTGGTCCGCGGGCAACAAGCCGAACAGGCGCGCCGCCGCAGCCGCCTCGCGGGCCGCCTGATCAGTGCGCCGGGTCGCGTCATACGCGAAGGTATCGCCTGCGTCAATCTCTACAATGTCGTGAATCAGCAACATCTGCATCACGCGCGCCACATCCACCGCTTCATCGGCAGTATCGGCCAAAAGCCACGCTGCCAGCGCAATGTGCCAGCTGTGCTCCGCCGAGTTCTCATACCGGCTGCCGTCCATCAACTGCGACCGCCGCAGCACCCCTTTGAGCTTGTCCACCTCGCTCAAAAAGAGCAATTGCGCTGCCAGCCGCTCTCCAGCCGCGAACTCGGATACCGCCGCTGCATCCAACATCGTTCAGCCTATCAATAGGGCCGCATGGGCCAATCGGTGCAGGTGAGTCTCTAATGCTTCGGGCGACAGCGCAGCCAGTTCCGGTGTCGCCTTTGCCAGATCGGCGCGCGTATGGCGACCGTCCAAGCGCGCCAGTAGATCACGTTGGACCGGCTGCAAAGCCACCCGCTCATGCCAAAGATTTGTCACCACCGTGCGCCCGCGCGCCTCCCAGCGTGCCACCGGTGACGCCACCGGACGCGCGCTCACTTCGCGCACCAGCGCCGGTTGATGGCTGTGCAGCGACACCAGTTGCGAGCTATAGCCGAAGGCGCGCAACAGATTGGCGGCAAAGATCAGCGCGTCGGGCGGTCCCTCCGGTTGACTTGGCACCGACTGTGCCTGGCGTTGCCACTCCGCCACCAGCGCGCGAAAACCGGCGGCCCGCGGCCACAACGCGCCCAGTCGCTCCATCAGCGCAATCGTCATGGGATGATCGGTGGTCAAGGTGGCGCCGTCGCTGCTCTTGAATTGGATTGTCGACCCGCCACTCTCGGCCCGCACAGGCTTGGCCTGCGAGCGCACAAAACAGTTCGCCACCGGAGACGGGTCCAGGCGCCGCGCCGGCACGACAGTGTCATGCACCAACAGCGTCTGGCGAAACATGCGATTGCGCAGAAAATCCATGTATTGCTCCAATTCAATCGCATCGCGCGCAACCTCCTGCAGACGCTGCTGCGTCTCGGCGCGAAAGAGATGGGGCAATACCTCGCGCAGTTCGACCTCCACCAAATACTGGAGACCGTGGGTCCCCGCGTGCGCCACGAACTGGTGGAAATAGACCGGGTCGTTGGTCTCCTCCAACTCGTCATGCAACAAGAACGCGTCACTCGACCCCTTCAACCCATCGCCGAGAAAATCCCGATAGCTACGAAAAATCCCACCATGCGCGCCCTCGGTGGCATGCTCCGCCATGAAGTCCAACATCGCGCGCGCAGCCGTGGCTTTCTCCTGCGGCGTCGTCGCATGGCGTCCGTGATACAACATCGCCGCGCGCACCATGCCGGTAATATGCCAGCCGGGGTAGGTGTTGTAACTCACATAGGCGATCCCTTGCGGGCGCAGGACGCGCTTGATCAGCGCCATCAGCGCCTCGCGCACCGGAGCCGCTACCCACGAATAGACACCGTGGGCAATCACATAGTCAAATGTCCCCAGATCATCGCCCGGCTCCAGCAAATCACGGCGCAGCAACTGCACATTGCGCAGACCCAAGTACGCGATGCGCTGTCGCCCCTCCTCGATCTGGCGCGCCGAATAATCTATGCCGATAAAGTCTGCCCGGGGCAGGGCATACGCCAGCGGCAAGAGATTGCCGCCTGCGGCACACCCAATTTCCAACACCCGCGCGTTTACTACCGGCGCCGGTTCCAATCCCAAGAGCGTCGCCAGGGTGGCGGCGCGGTCCGGGTGCGTATGCACATACGACAAGTCCGGGTAGGGCGTCTCGTCGTAGGGATTGGTCGCGCCGGACAAGGGAGTCGTCACGAGTTTGCCGAGCGACTAGACGTGCGCCAACTCGCGCAACAACGGTGGTCGGTTGCGCCGAGCCAT
This sequence comes from uncultured Litorilinea sp., assembly GCA_937922105.1. Lineage (GTDB taxonomy): Bacteria > Chloroflexota > Anaerolineae > Caldilineales > Caldilineaceae > QEUY01. Next base: position 622 of record CAKZVN010000004.1, on the reverse strand, counting down.
GCGCGCTTGCACCACCACCTGGACCAACTCCTCGGTCGGGGCATCCGCCATCTCTGCAAGCACCGTGTTGGGGTCCCCCTCCAAGCAGAAATACTCACCAAAGGCAGTCTCGGTCTGCAAGCCGTCCAACCGCAACTGCCGGATTGCCCCCATAGCCTCCTCACCGCCCTCGCGCAGCAACCGTCCCTCTGCCACCATGTGTCGGTACGCACGCTGCTGAGAGACCGGTCGCGGCTGCGCAAAGATTTGCACCGGAAAGCGACGATAGCGGAAATTCGAGATACTTGACGGCAGACCGTCCTCTTCACCGCGTCGTTGCTGAAAATCGTCCAAGTCGCCGTACGCGGCTTCCACCAGCGCATCAAAGCGGTCCAGATCGGCGGCTTCGCAAATCACCTCCAGATCGCTCTCCGGCGTCTCGATCCCAAGCGGCAGCGTCCCTGCCAATACCGGGTCGTAATCACCCAACACGCAGAAAATATCCAACTCGATCATCGCTTGGTAGGCGTCGCGTTGCCGGTCGCTGCCACGGTTGAGATGTGCGATATCCGTCCAAAACACAGTCAAACCATCCTTACTACTCAAAGACCGTCGGCGGTCTCCCTGCCTGCGTCAGCGGGCG
>CAKZVN010000003.1 GCA_937922105.1 uncultured Litorilinea sp. | reverse complement strand
ATCAACCTCAATCACCGCTTTGTGCCGCCCGCGGCCAAAGCCAAACAGTGGGTGGAAGAAGGCCGCCTGGGTCACCTGCTCTTGATCAACATGACCATGTGGATCAACAACCCCAACGAGACCTCGCCCTGGTTCCATCTGCGCGCGCTCCATCCCCATTCGTTGGACATTATGCGCTATTTCTGCGGCGACGTGGTGCGCGTCCATGCCTTCGTCAACCGCGCGCCGGGCCGCATCTGCTACTCCAATGCCCAAATCAACCTGGAATTCGCCAACGGCGTAGTGGGCCATCTCACCGGCTCCTACGACGCCAACCCACGCCACAACCTAGAACGCTGCGAGGTGATGGGGACGGCAGGTCGCTTCGTCTTGGAGAATCTTTATGAAGAACTGACCTTCTATCCCCGCCACAGCGATGAACTGACCGTCGTCCGCAACAGCATTATGGGCGGGCTGAGCGGCTTCTCCGCCACTTTCACCAATCGCATCAACCGCTGGCTGGAGCAGATCAGCGCCGAGGTGCCCCCTTCCGAGATCGAAGCCTCCGGTCGCGACGGGCTGGCAGTCCAAGAGATCATCGAAGCCGCCATCCGCTCCGTCGCCAGCGGACGCGCCGAAGAAGTCCCTGTCCTGCCCGCCCCGGCCCAACCCGCCTAGAGGAGTCCGTCATGTTGCGCGTCTGTGTCATCGGCCTCGGCCCCATCGGCAACCGTCACGCCAAACTCTATCGCGAGGAGCCGCTCGCCCAGTTGGTAGGCGTCTGCGACTGGGATAAGGCGCGCGCCGACGCCGGCGCGGCGGCACACGGCGTTCCCGCCTTTTATGACGTGGAGACCATGCTCGCCGCGCTCAAGCCCGACGTGGTGAGCGTCGCCACCGGCGGGTACGAATACGGCAGCGAACATTGTCTCCCCACTCTGCAAGCCTTTGAACACGGCTGTCACGTCCTGGGTGAAAAACCCATCTCCAACGACATCGCCGAGGCCGAAAAGATGGTCGCCACCGCCAAAGCCAAAGGCCTTTGCTACGGCATCAACCTCAACCACCGCTTCACCCCGGCTGCGCTCTTGGCCAAACGCTGGCAAGACGAAGGTCGCGTGGGCCATCTACTCTTCATCAACATGAGCATGTGGATCATGAACCCGCGCGAAAGCTCGCCCTATTTCCAGATCAAGGCGCTCCACCCCCACACAGTGGACATCATGCGCTACTTCGGCGGCGACATCGAAGCGGTCCACTGCTTCGCCACCAAAGCGCCCGGTCGCAAAATCTGGTCCACCGCCACCTTCAACATGCGCTTCAAGAACGGCGCGGTGGGCACGCTTACCGGCTCCTATGACATCGAGCGCGGTCACCCCATGGAACGCTGCGAAGTCGCCGGCGTCAAGGGCCGCTTCGTCATCGAAGACATGTATCGTGAGGCGACGCTCTTCCCCGCGGGCGACATGGAGCGCCGCGTCTACGTCAACCCGATCTTCGGCGGCATGCGCGATTTCGAGGATACCTTCCGTAACCGCATCCGCAAATTCCTGGAGCAAGTCAGCCAGGGCGCACACCCGGACGAGATTGACGGCTCCGGCGCCGACGGTTTGGCCGCGCAAAAAGTCTTGGCCGCGGCCATCGAGTCGCTGGAGCAGGAGAGCGTGGTCTACGTCCGTTGATCACCGCCGCGCCCCACGCTCGCGCGTTATCCATTGCGCGCCTGTGCCGGTATGCCGCCGCGCGGCGCGCACCATCGCCTCATCAGGAGACCAGTCACCTATGCCACCGCGTCGTCCCAAGTTACCCAACATCATCCTCTTCGGGATTGACTCCCTCCGCCGCGACCACATGAGCCTATACGGCTATCACCGGCTCACCACGCCCCACATAGACCGCTTCGCGCGCGGAGCCACCGTCTTCGAGAACACCATCAGCGCGCATATCCCCACCACCAGCGCCTATGCCTCCATGCTCACCGGCATGGATGTCTTCACCACCCAGGTAGTGGCACTGCGCCACAAAGGCCCCCTACGCCCCGAAGTCAGCACACTGGCGGAAATCCTGCGCGCCGAAGGCTACAACACCTCCTGCGTCGGCTTCAGCGGCAACCCCAGTTCACGCGGCTTCGACAACTACCTGGACTACGCCGGTTGGGGAAGCTGGAACGAGGGGCGCAGCCCCAAAGCCGAGAATCTCAACGCAGTCGCCATCCCGGAACTGGAACGGCTGGCGAAGGCGCGCGCGCCCTTCTTCCTCTTCCTGCGCCACATGGACCCCCACGCGCCTTACTTGCCGCCCGCGCCCTTCGAGCGCATCTTCTATCACGGCAACGAGACCGACAAGCGCAACAAATCCATGCAGCCGGTGATGGCGTTCAAGCCCTTCCGTGACTTCTTCGCCAGCTGGATGCCGCCGGGCATCACCGACAAAGATTACGTGATCGCCCAATATGACGGGGCCATCGCCTACATGGACGCCGCCATCCAGCGCATCTTCACCGCGCTGGAAGCCATGAACTTGGTCGAGGATACCATCGTCGTCATCAACGGCGACCACGGCGAAACCCTCTACGACCATGAATGTTACTTCGACCATCACGGTCTCTATGAACCGACGCTCATCGTCCCGCTCATCATCCGCTACCCCGGCAAAGTCCCTGCCGGTCTGCGCGTTTCCGGCTACAATCGCCACCAGGACCTGGTCCCCACCCTACTGGAATTGGCGGGCATCCGTCGCGACGACATCACCTTTGACGGGCGTAGCCTCATGCAACTGGTGCGCGGGGAAGTCGCCTCCTTCGACGCCGAGATGTACATCACCGAATGCACCTGGATGCGCAAGCACGGCTGGCGCACACCGGAGTGGAAGCTCATCATCGCGTTGGAGCCGGACTTCCACTTCAAGCCGGAGATCGAGTTGTACAACCTGATCCAAGACCCCGGCGAAAACCACAATTTAGCCGAGGAGATGCCCGATGTCGTCGCCTGGTTGCGCGGGCGCATGGACGCCTACATCGCACGCCGCGAGGCCGAAACCGGTCTGCCCAACCCCATCCATCACCAGGGCGACTGGCACGGCAAAGAAGGCGTCGGCCCCTTTACGTCATCGCAACAGGCCTACGACACCCTGCACATCGGCGACCCGGCCCAAGCCGCCAAGCTCCAGTCGCGCTCGCGCGAATAGCACCCAAGCCCGCGCCGCAACCGGCGCCCGACTTCAGCGGAGAAAGCCATGATCATTGACAGCCACTGCCACGCCTGGGCAACTTGGCCCTATCAGCCCCCGGTCCCCGACCCCGACAGCCGCGGGCGCATCGAACAACTGCTCTTCGAAATGGATGCCTGCGGCGTTGACCAAGCCGCCATCGTCTGCGCCAACATTGACCACAACCCAGCCAACAACGAATATATTGCCGAGGAAATCCGCAAGCGCCCGGATCGCTTTGTCCAAATCGCCGACGTAGACTCCTTCTGGTCCGCCACCTATCATACCCCCGGCGCGGCCCAACGCATGGCAACCGCCATACAACGTTGGTCCCCGGCAGGCTTCACCCATTATCTCGCCGCCGAAGACGACGGCGCCTGGCTCACCTCCCCCGCCGGCATGGAGTTCTTCGCCGTTGCCGCCGAACATGGGCTGATCGCCAGCATCTTCGCCCGGCCCCATCACTTGGCCCACCTGCGCCAAGTCGCCGCTGCCTATCCGTCCATGCCTTTTCTGATTCATCACCTGGGCTTTCTCGCGCCCGATACCCCGGACCCCGCCGCCGCGCTGGACCAAATCTTGCGCTGCGCCGACGTGCC
>CAKZVN010000002.1 GCA_937922105.1 uncultured Litorilinea sp. | reverse complement strand
CAAGCTGAAGGCATTGCTGGAAGAGCACCTGGACGCGATGGCGCGGGTGATTACCAACGAGTGCGGCAAGACCTATGCCGAGAGCGTGGGCGAGATGCGGCGCGGCATCGAGAACGTGGAGGTCGCGTGCGGTGCGCCGATTCTGATGCAGGGCTATAACAACGAGGATATTGCGCGCGGAATTGACGAGCACATGTTTCGCCAGCCGCTGGGCGTGGTGGCTGCGATCACGCCGTTCAACTTTCCGGGCATGATTCCGTTGTGGTTTATGCCCTATGCGCTGGCAACGGGGAACTGTTTTATCCTCAAGCCGAGCGAGAAGGTCCCCATGACCAGCCAGTATCTGTTCCGTTTGTTGGAGCAGGCAGGCTTCCCGCCGGGCGTGGTGCAATTGATCAACGGCGGCAAGGAGACGGTGGACGCGCTGCTGGATCATCCGCTGGTGAAGGCTATCAGTTTTGTGGGGTCAACGCCGGTGGCGAAGTATGTTTATAGCCGTGCGACGGCAAACGGCAAGCGGGCGCAGTGCCAGGGCGGGGCCAAGAACCCGGTGGTGGTGATGCCTGATGCGGACATGGAGATGACGGCGCGCATCATGGGGGATTCGGCCTTCGGCTGCGCGGGACAGCGCTGCTTGGCGGCTTCGGTGGCGATCACGGTGGGCGAGGCGCGCAATCCGTTTACGGAACTCATGGCAGATGTGGCGACGAGCCGCAAGGTCGGCTATGGTCTCGACCAGGGCGTACAGATGGGACCGGTGATCACCGCGGAGAGCAAGGCGCGCATCGAGAGCTTGATCGAACAGGGGCGCAAAGAGGGCGCGTCCATTTTGGTGGATGGACGCGGCAAGAGCGTCCCCGGTTATGACGACGGCTATTGGGTCTATCCGACGATCCTCGACGACGTGAACCCTGGGGGTGAGTTGGCTGCCACCGAGATTTTTGGCCCGGTGTTGAGCCTGATGCACGCCAAGGACGTGGACCAGGCGATTGAGTTGGTGAATCGCCGTGCCTACGGCAACATGGCGTGTATTTTCACCAGTAGCGGCGCGACGGCGCGCAAGTTCCGTTATGCAGCGGATGCCGGCAATGTGGGCATCAATATCGGCGTGGCTGCGCCCATGGCTTTTTTCCCGTTCAGCGGGTGGAATGCCAGCTTCTTTGGCGATCTGCACGCCCAGGCGCGGCATGGGGTGGAGTTCTATACCCAGACCAAGGTGGTCGTAGAGCGTTGGCCCCAGGAGTGGAGCCGGCAATTTTAGTGGTCTGTTCGCTGAGTAGCCGTCATGCGGAGGGGCGCAGCGACGAAGAATCCCGGTAGACCACCAGAGGGGGATGCTTCGCTGCGTGGGCGCAACGCCCGCCTCCGGCGAACAGCATGACTTTCTTCGACACTTGGCGATCAGACCATTTCGGTACGAGGGCGACAGATGAGCATAGCCATTGGGAACGCGCCCTGCTCGTGGGGCACGCTGGAGTTTGACGAGACGCAGGGCGGCACGCTTCCATACGACCGCATGCTCGATGAATTGGTGGAAGCAGGGTATACCGGGTCGGAGTTGGGGGACTGGGGGTTTATGCCCACCGACCCGGCAACGCTGGCGGCGGCGTTTCGTGCACGTGGGTTGGCGTTGACCGGGGCCTTTGTGGGTGTGGCGTTGGCAGACCCGGCGACGCACGACGCGGGAGAGCGCACCGTGGTGCAGACGGCGCAACTCCTGGCAGAAACGGCAGCCCTGCTGGGGCAGACGGTTCAGCCGTTTTTGGTGTTGGCGGACGCTAACTGTACCGTGCCGGCGCGCACGCTGAATGCCGGGCGAATCACGCCTGAACTGGGACTGGACGACGCGACGTGGCGGACCTTTGCCGCGGGCGCAGAGCGGTTGGCGCGCGCAGTCCAGCGCGAGAGCGGGCTGCGCGCGGTCTTCCATCATCATTGTGGCGGTTATGTGGAAACGCCGGACGAGATTGCGCGCCTGCTCCACCTGACCGACCCAGCGCTGTTGGGTCTGGTCTTTGATACGGGGCACTACAGCTTCGGGGCGGGCGGATGCGATTCGTTGCCGGCGGCGCTGGAGCGATTTGCCGACCGCATCGAGTATGTCCATTTTAAGGACTGCGACGCGGCGGTGATCGCCAAGGCGCGCGCTGGTAACTGGGACTATTTCGAGTCGGTGCGCCAGGGCATCTTCTGCGAACTGGGGCAGGGATGTGTGGACTTTGCGGCGGTCACCGCCTGGTTGCGCGGGCGGGGCTATGCGGGCTACATCACGGTAGAACAGGATGTCTTGCCGGGGATGGGCACGCCCAAAGCCAGCGCACTACGCAATCGCGCCTACCTGCGCAGTATTGGTCTATAGCGGGATTTCCGGCAAGAACGCAGCATGGCATTGGCTCGGTTACGACACCGAGCCGGGAGCTACTTATGACAGAGAAGTTGCGCGTCGGGCTGATCGGAGCCGGGCGCATTGGTCGCGTACACGCCCAAACAATTGTGCATCGTGTCCCGACTGCGCAAGTCGTAGCGGTGGCGGATGTCAACAGTGAAGCGGCAAACGCGCTGGCAGCGCAGGTTGGGGCGATTGCCGTGACCGATCCGCGCCATGTGTTGGACGATCCTGGGATTGATGCGGTATTGATCTGCTCGGCGACCGATACACACAGCCGGCAAATCATGGACGCAGCCGCGGCGGGCAAACATGTGTTTTGCGAGAAGCCGATTGATTATAGTCTGGCGAAGATCGACGCGGCGTTGGCAGCAGTGGCGCGCGCGGGCGTCAAGTTGCAGGTGGGCTTCAACCGGCGATTCGATGCCAACTATGCACGCGTGCGCCGCGCGCTGGTGGAGGGCGAGATCGGCATGCCCCATCTGCTGCACATCATCAGCCGCGACCCGGCGCCGCCGCCGTTGAGCTATGTGCGTGTGTCGGGCGGCATTTTTTTGGACATGACCATTCATGATTTTGACATGGCGCGCTTTTTGTTGGGCGAGGTGACGGAGGTCTACGCCGCCGCAGGGGTATTGGTCGATCCGGCGATCGGCGAGGCGGGCGATCTGGACACGGCGCTGGTGACGCTGAAATTTGCGAGCGGGGCGCTGGGGGTGATTGACAACAGCCGGCGAGCTGTCTACGGCTATGACCAGCGCGTTGAAGTCCTGGGCAGTCTGGGCAGTATTGCTACCGGCAACAATTATCCCAACAGTGCCGTGATCAGCACGGCGGAGAGCGTGCGCCGGGACCTGCCGCTTAACTTCTTTATGGAACGTTATACCGAGAGCTATGCGGCGGAGATTGCAGCGTTTGTGGCGGCGGTGTTGGAGGACCGCCCTGTTGCTGTCACCGGCGAGGATGGTCGCGCGCCGGTGGTGATGGCGTTGGCGGCGCGGCGCTCCTACGACGAGAACCGCCCTGTGCGGCTGGAAGAGATTGTGGGCTAAAGGGTCGCGCGCTAGGGCGCGGGGTTGGAGGGAAGCGGGTCGGATAGGGTTTTGCTACGTGCGGGCGCCATGTACCAGAAATAAAAGAGCACAGTCCCGATGAGGGTGAGGAATGCGCCGGTAAGGAAAAGAACGGGGAAGCCGGCCCACGCAATCATATAGCCGCCGATAAAGGCGATGAGCGCGAAACTCAGACCGCCGAAGAATTCGCCCATCCCTGCTACCGTGCCGCGCCAGTTAGCCGGGACCAGCGTCATGCAGAAGAACATAAAGGCGGGGTAGCGCATGGAGGCAAAGGCAGTGACACCGAAGTAGCCGAGACCTGCGACGGCGGGGATGGGAACCAGCGCCAACGGAACGAGACTGAATGTGGAAACAGCGGACGCAAAGAGTACGGCGTTGGCTGCACCCCATTTGGCGATGACGACCGGGGTGAACAATGCCAGGAATACCCCGCCCAAACGCCCGAGGGCTGCAACGATACCGATCTGCTCCGGTGCGACGAGCAGTTCGGTGTCCATGTAGACGTTGAAGAAGGTAAAGGACGTGGCAATGCCGCCGACCTGGAAGAAGCGGACGGTGGAGAGCAACAACACGGTGACCATCACAGGCGAGGCCCATTGACCGAAGAGTCGGCGCGGGGTCCTGTCTTGAATCTCGGCCTGTGGAAGCGGTGGGGGAGCCTGTACCGGCTCTGTTGTGGACGGCGCTGGCACGGCAACCGGGGCGTTGCTGCGGATGCGCAGGATGATCCAGATGGAGATGAAAAGAACCGACGCGGCTAGAATCAGCGGCAGGCGATAGGGGGCAGGATCGCCGAGGTCCACGTTCAGCCAGCCGGCAAAGAGGCGCGGCAGGAAACCGCCCAGCAGCGCGCCGGTGAAGGCAAAGAGCGAGATGAGCGCGGTCTGCAACGAGAAGGCTTGGGAACGCTCCTCGTCGTTGGCGATCTCCATGACGAAGGGCACAGCGTTGACGAAGAAAAAAGCCATGCCCGTGTACATGATGCTCCAGAGGGTTACGATGGTCGCGCCGGCCCAGCCCAGCGGCAGAACAAGATTGACCACCGGGGCAAGCAGACCACAGAGGCCCATCACCGCCAGGCCCAAGATCAAGAGCCGGCGCACGCCGAAACGCGCGCCCAACGGCCCCGCCGGTAGACTTGCCACGGCAAAGGCGAGCAACCCGGCGGAATTGACTTGACCGATATACTCCGGGCCAAACCCCACGCGTAACAGATAGAGATTAAAGAGAACGGTGAAAACACCGCCGTCGAAGGCGATGCCGATGAGCGCGGCGGCGGCGAGATAGAGCAGCACATTGCGACTCAGCCGTCGCAGCGCGCCGAAGTAGAGCGTGAGCATGGCGTGGGGCCGGCTTTCGTGGCTACGCTTAGTCGGTGAGGTGGGGCAGGACGCGCTCGATAAAGAGCAGGGTTCCGTCGGTGCGCGGCGAGTCGGCAAAGCTGACGTTCACCCGGCGCGCGCCTTGACGAATGCCGGCAAGCAGCCGCTCGGTGATCTGGTCGGGTGTGCCGGCAAAGCCGTTGGCGGTGACCGGACGCACGTCGGGCTGTGACTGGAGGCGGGCAACTTCTGCTTCGGTCTCGGCAATCAGAATCTGGGACGCCAAGACCTGGATAATCTCGTCGTAGTCGCGCCCGACCTCGGCGCAGTGTTGCTGCAGGATCGCTTGCTTTTGCGCGTACTCCTCCGGCGTCTGGTAGATGTAGTTCCACCAGTCGGCGTGTTGGGCGACGACGCGCAATGTGTAGCGTTCACCGGCGCCGCCGACCATGACCGGCGGGATGGGGTGCGGCTTCGGTTCGCAATAGGCCTGCTCGACGGTGTAATGCTTGCCGTGGAAGGTGAAGGGCGCTTCGTGCCACATGCCGCGACAGATTTGGATGGCTTCGGCGAGTTGCTCGATGCGCACGCGCGGGCGCGGGAAGGGCCAACCGTAGGACAAGTACTCTTCTTCGTTCCACCCGGCGCCGATGCCGAGCACCACGCGCCCGCCGGATAGGATTTGGCACGTGGCAGTCATCTTGGCAAGGTGGGCAGGGTTGCGAAATGAGTTGCAGAGTACCTGATGACCGCAGAGCTTGTCGGGGTAGCGGGACAGGGCGTAGACAAAGAGGCTCCAGCCCTCGGCGACCGGGCGATTGGCGTATTGAACGTGGTCCGGGAACCAGAGCGACTCGAAGGGGGCGGCGGTAGCGTCAAGATAAGGCATGGTGTGACCCACCAAGCCGGAGAAGATGTTCAGACCGACGGGCACTGCCATGACCGGCTCCTCAATCTACGCGATGACGCGGGGCGCGGACGGCAACCGCGCCGTCTCGGTAGGTTATATCCTACCAGCGCGACCCACGTCAAGTTCGGCGGGTCTTGTGGCGCGGGGTCTGCTATACGGCCCAGGGCATGGGCGGCGGAGGCGTGAAGTTGCTGGTGACCGCAACCGGTCGCCCCTCCTGATAGGATTGCCGGATGGCACAGAGAATCTCGACGACGTGGGCGGCTTGGGCGCCGGTGGCGCGCTGCGGGCGACCTTCCGCGATGGCTTCAGCCATCTCCACGACAGCACGCCCCCACTCGGTGCCGGCGTAGGGTGGGCGGACGTATGGAAGGGGTTGATAGGGCGCGCGGTAGCCCGCCAACTCGACGGGGGCCGCAAAGTCTTGGAAGCTGTCCAAATAAAGCGAAGCCAGATCGCCGTGGAATTCCAGCCCTTTCTGTTTGCTCTGGCTGCCCACGTAGAAATTAGTGGTCAGGCGCACGACGACGCCGTTGGCTAGCTCCACGGCGGCAACCACCCAGTCGGGGGTGTCAATGTGAAAGGGGATTCCTTCTTTGGTGACGCGATCGGGGTGTAGCACGGTGCCGAAGGCGGTGACCCGGCGCGCGGGGCCAAAGAAGGTGGTGACCAGGGTGAGCGGGTAGACACCTACATCAAAGAGCGCGCCGACCTCGTAGAAGGGACCGGGGTTGGGGTGCCAGGTTTCGATGCGTCCCCAGTTGACCTCGCAGTAGACGACGCGCACTTGACCGACAAGACCGTCGCGGATGGCTTTCCAGGCGGTTTGTTGCGCTTCGCCCATGAAGGTAATGGGCGCGCAACTCAGGCGCAGCCCGGTTGCATCGGCCAATTCGACCAGCGCCAGCGCTTCGGGATAGGTGAGCGCAAGGGGCTTTTCGCTGTGTACATGCTTGCCGGCGCGCAGGCACTGGGTGATGACCGCAGGATGGGCATGGTGGATGGTGAGGTTGATCACCAAGTCTAGCCGGTCGTCGGCGAGCATGGCGTCCAGCGAGGGGTAGACTTGACCGCCGAACTGGTCTACCAGGGCTTGGGCGCGGCTGAGGTCCAGGTCGGTTGCGCCGAGCAACTCGATCTGCGGATAGGGGGCGAGGGTCTTGGCATACGGCCCGGCGATGTTGCCGCAACCGACAATGCCGACGCGCAATTTGTTGGAGGACATTCGGGCCTAGCCTTTCGGAGATGGTGACGCGCACGCCATGCGGTCCGGTGCGTTTCTTGGGGTGGCGGGATAGGTTAGCTTGCCGCGACGCGTTGACGGCGGGCTTGGCGTTCGCGGCGAATTTGTTCGCTCATGGGGATGGCGGGACCCTTGCGCATGACGTTGATGATCTCCGCCATGATGCAGACCGCGATTTCCGCCGGGGTGTGGGCATTGATGTCCAGCCCGATGGGGGCGTGGATGCGGTCGAACTTCTCCGGCGCAATGCCCTGCTCGCGTTCCAGCAACTCGAAGACGGCACGGATGCGGCGTTGGCTGCCGATCATGCCGATGTAGGCGAGGGGATCGTCAAGGACCTCGAGCAGACACTCGACGTCGTGCTGATGCCCGCGCGTGACGAGGACGATGTAGGTGTGGTTGTCGAAGCCACGGTCCCCGCGCAGCGTGCGCAGTTCGGCGCGGAACGGCCCGGCGATCACGCGCTTGGCGGTGGGAAAGCGGGCCGGGTGGGCGTATTGGGGCCGGTCGTCCAGCACCGTGACCTCGAAGTCGCAGAGGGCAGCGATGGATGCGAGCGGGACGGCGATGTGGCCCGCGCCGACGATGATCAGTTGGGGCGGCTGGGCTTGGACTTCGACGAAGACCTTGAGAACGCCGTCTGCCCGGGTATACGTCAGGTGGCGGTGTTCGCGCTCCGCGAGGGCGCGTCGCGCGTCGTGATAGATGGTAGGGACGAGGTCGCCTGCGCCTAACTCCGCCAGTCCCAGGTCGCCCACAGGCGGGCGAGCCGGATCGAGCCAAAGCACGACATGGTTGCCCAGCGCGGGCGCGAAGGAGCCGCCGGCCTCAGTGACGCTCAGCAGTGCGACCGACTCACGGCGGTCGAGGGAGGCGACCATAGCCGCCAAGACGGTCGGGTTCATGCGTCCTCTTTGCGACAGGCTTCGATGAAGACGTTCATGATCCCACCGCACACGCCGAGACTTTGCATGGAGATGTCCTCGGTAAGGTCCACGAAGACGTTGCGCGGCTTGCCGTCTTGGATCACGTCCAAGCCGGCGCGGATGACGTCGGCCTCACCGCAGCCACCGCCGACCGTGCCGATGTGCGCGCCCAGGGGGTGGATGATCATCTTGGCGCCGACTTCACGCGGGACGGAGCCTTTGACGTCGGTGATGGTGGCGACGGCGACCGTGAGTCCCTGGTCAACCAGTCGTTGAAGGTGGTGATAGATGGTGGCAGACATGGGTTCCTTCCCCAGCAGAATCCGATGGCTTCGCTGTGGATCATTCTATCACAGATGCGGGGCTGGGAGCGTAAGCCTTCCCCGGAGATGTTATCCAGGGGGCGGGGCGAGATCGCGGTAGTCGGTGGGGGTGTCAATGTCGCGCAGGATGGCGTCGGTCTCGACGGAGACGTAGTGGATGGCGGCTTCGTGGCGGCGCATGAGAGTGCGCAGTGTTTCCTCGCCCTGTAGGGTGCGCAGATCGGCCCAGAAACGGCGCGGCAGGTAGAAGGGATGACCGCGCCGCATGCGGTAGGAAGGGACGATGATGCGGTCGGGCGCAAGCCGGGCAGCTTCCAGCACGGCGCGGATGGCCCAGACGGGCACGTGGGGTTGGTCGCCCAGGGCGAGCAGTGTGCCGCTGTATGGATCGCGATCCTGTTCCAGCGCGGCGACTCCGGCTTGATAGGAACTGAGCATCTCGCCCGCCAGATAGTTGTCGTTGTGGATGATGCGACAGTGTGCGTCGGCAAGTGCCGCGATCATGTCTTCGGCGCGATGACCGACGACACAGAGTACCGGAGCAGCGCCGGCTTCAGCGAGATGGTGGATTACCGCTGCCAGGACAGTGCGCGTACCCCAGGGGAGCAGCTGTTTGGGTTCGCCCATGCGCGTGCTGCGCCCGGCGGCGGCAACGACGGCGGCAATGGGCAGGGAGGCGGCGGAATGGGACATGGGGGGAGACTAGGCGTGCTGTTTTTGGTTGGCGACGCGGTCCAAGATGATCACCGCGGCAAAACCGGCGGCGGCAAGAGCCAGCGCGATAACGGGTTCCATGCCCGGCGGCGGCAGGATGTTGCGCTCCAGCGTGGGGATGTGCTCACCGTGGCGACCGACGATGTACTGGACGGTCTCTTTCCAGGGCCAGACTTTACGCAGACTGCCCAGCATGAAGCCGGTCAGGAGCGCGACGGTAAGGTCGTGATAGCGGCGGAAAAGCCAGCTCAACACCTGGGCAAAGGAGACGATGCCCACCACCGCGCCGAGACCGGCCCAAAAAATGGTGAGCAGGTCGCGATTGTTGACCGCCGCGACCATGTATTGGTACTTGCCCAAGAGGACGAGGATAAAGGAGCCGGAGATGCCGGGCAGAATCATGGCGCAGATGGCGATGGCCCCGCTGAGGAATAGGAACCAGGGCGCAACCGGTGTCTCGACCGGGACTAGACCGACGAGCCAGTAGGCGCCCACGGCGCCCAGGGCTAATGTGCCCCAGAGGGCTGGGGTCCAGGTGGGGATGCGCTTGCTGACCGTGACAACCGATGCTAGAACCAGGCCGAAGAAGAAACTCCAGATGAGGACGGGCTGGTTGACCAACAGCCACTCGATGCCGGGGGCTAGGGTCATGATGGCAAGGCCGATTCCGGCGAGGAGGAAAGCCAGGAAGGGAAAGTTGACCAGGCGCAAGGCCTCGCGCAGATCGAAACGAGCCAGCGCGCGCCAGAAGACCGGACGTCCCCCCATGCGGATGCTCTCGACCAATTCTTCGTAGATGCCGAGGATGAACGCCATGGTGCCGCCGGAGACGCCAGGGACGACATCGGCGCTCCCCATGCAGAAGCCGCGCGCCGATACCCAGAGGTACTGGATGAGCGAGCGACGCTTGGCGGCAGGATTGGCGGTCACGGGCGCGTTGAGTGTGGATTCCATCTGGCAAGTCCTTTGCAAGCTCCCGCCGGCCTATCCGGCGCAAGGCGGGCGTATAGATTTGAGATCAGGCGGGAGAGGCGAGCACGGGGCCGTCTAGACAGAGCACGTACCCGTCGTGCTCGCACGCGCCGCAGATGCCGATGGCGCAGCGCATGTAGGCCTCCCAACTCAATTGGCTCGGTACGCCGTAGCGGGCGCCCAGGCGCTCCAGTGCAGCCAACATGGGGTGGGGACCACAGGCGTAGAGGGCATCGAATGCGCGCGCAGCGAGACGTGGCTCCAGGTAGTCGGTGACACGACCGAGCAGCCCGCGGCTGCCATCCTCGGTGGTGACCACAACCTGGGTGCGGGTAGCGTCCGGCGTGCGGAGGGTGGCGAAGCGGTCGGCATAGAGCACGTCGGCTGCGGTGCGCGCG
>CAKZVN010000001.1 GCA_937922105.1 uncultured Litorilinea sp. | reverse complement strand
CCGCCCCGGTCCACAATGATTGCGGCGACGGGCCGCCCCAGGGACGCGCCGCCACCTCCCCCACCACCGCCTGCGCCGCTGGGTTGTCCCTCACCTTCGCCCGGTCCCGTGCCGCTGCCGAAGCCGACGCCCACACCCACTTGAACCTCCGACGCCGTGATCACGGTCGCGTCCCCCACACTGATGGGCTGGCTAAACAGCGTGCCTGTCTGCGTCACATCAAACAATCGGTTGAGGGTTGCCAAAGTCTGTTCTTGGCTCCGCATCGTCTGGGCACTGATGCCTTCCACACCGCTCGTCATGGCAATGCCTCCTTGGGCAAAGAACTCGCAAACGCGCACAGATACCTGAACTAGCCCCACGCGCCCGCACCGGGCGCGCCTCCCTCATCGCGAACTTGGTGAGTTGGGCAATGAATCAGCGATGCGGCTTCACCATGCCGATTATCAGCAACACCAGCGCTGTAGCGACGATAAGGGAGACGATCGCAAGACGCGTCGGGTCTGCGATGGGCAAACGCGTGACACGGCCTGCCTCCTCTACCTCGACCGCTACGGGGAAATGCCACGCCCAGCCGACCCAGGGCAAGCGCAGGCCGATGGTGCGGCTGACGGGCGTGAGCCGGCGCGCGCCTACCTGGATGGGCGCGTGCCTTTGCACGCTGAACACAAACACAGAAGTCGGCGCGGACACGGCACAACCTCCCTTCCGGCCCAACCGCCGGACACTCGACTCACGCCGGCTTGCCTGCCGGACGCTTGACCACAAAGCTCAGGACCGCGATGGCGGCGGGCAAAACCAGCAGGAGCGTCAACGCAGGAGCGTAGCTCCCTGTGAGATCATAGCTCAGGCCCAGCGGGTAGGGGCCGAGCGCCGCGCCCCCCACCGTGCCGATCATGGTTGCGCCACGAATCGCGCCCAAATGGCGGCGCCCAAAGTACTTGGCCCACACCGTCGCGTCCACCACGCGAAACGCGCCGCTGGTCATGCCCCACAGGGTCGCATAGAGCATGGCTTGCCAGGGCGCGGTCATACTTTGCACCAGCAGCATACAAGCCACCAGGGTCGCCAGTTGCAGCGCCAACACCTGGCGCGGGGAAATGCGGTCCAACAGATAGCCGGTCCCCAAATTGCCCACGATCGAGGTAAAAGCCGTGACCTGAAACGCAAAGACCGCCACGCTGCGATCCAGCCCGCGCACGGCAAAGAGCGACGTTTGATGAAAGACCATCCCGGCCAAAATCATGGAAAAAACCGCAATCGCAGCGGCAAAGAGCCAGAAGATGCCGGTGCGCCGCGCCTCCGCCAACGTCCAATGCACTTCACCCGCCAGCTCCGCGCTCAGCGGGGAGCCGGCGCGGTCGCCGTCGGGCAAGAGGCCGTACAACTCCGGGCGATCACGAAAAAAGAGCCAGCCGATGGGCAACATGGTCAGCAAGGTCAGCGCGCCCAGCGCTACCCAAGCCATGCGCCAACCCAGTTGGGTAATCAAGAAATCCGCCAGCGCCGGGAAGAGCAACAGGCTGATCGCCAGACTTTGACCGGAAATGCCCATGACGAAGCCGCGGCGGCGCACAAACCATTGCGCGATCAGGTTATTGCTCACCAGTTGCATGGAGCCGAAGCCCAAAAAGCGCACCGCCAACATGATGAGCAGCAACGACCACGGCCCGTTGACCAGCGCCAGGCTGCTCATGCTGACACCGAACGCTGCCACGACGATCACCATGAGTAGCCGGTTGCCGTAGCGGTCCACCATGCGCCCGGTGATGGGCAAGAGAAACGACCCCGCCAGCGTAGCGATGCCGTAGAGCAGCGAGACATTGCCGCGGCTAATGCCCAGGTCCGCCACAAAGCTGTCAATAAAGACACTGACGGTAAAGGTCTGGCTCGGCCCCATCATGATGATGCCGAGCATACCGGCTGCGAGGATCACCCAGCCGTAGAAGAAGGGAAAACGCCCGATCACGCGGCTGGTGCGTGGCGGCGGCGCGGAGGAAGTCGGCGGTGTGGAAACAACCATGTAGCCCGTCCGAAACTGGTCCAGGTCGGCCTGTGCCGTGAGCGCTCACGGCCTCTCCGATTGAATTATGGCACAGCGCGCGGCGAATCACCAACCGGGCGGGCGGCGGCATGCGGACACAATTCACCGTCCGCGCCGAGCGCATACAACCCAGCCGCAGTTCGCATTCGCGCATGGCAACGCGGCGCCGCTTATGCTAAACTCCCGCGCGACAAGACGCTGGATTGCAACAGGAGGGACGTATGGCATGGCGTTGGATGGGCTGGGTGTTGGTGGTGCTGGGCTTGTGGGTGAGTGAACCAACAGCGATGGTGCAAGCCGCGCCGACCGCCGCGGGGTTCGCCCTGCGTTTCTACGGCAACGGCGTGAATGACATTGACCGCGTCAAGATACCGATTGACGACCCGGCGACGGCGCTGCCCGGCCCGCCCGCGGACATCGGCAGTCAAGACTTTACGCTGGAGTTTTGGATCAAGGCCCACGCCGCGGACAACCCCGCGCCCGCGGTGAGCTGCGGCAACAACGTCAACTGGATTTACGGCAATATCGTGATTGACCGCGACCGCTACAACCAAGACCGCAAGTTCGGCCTCGCGCTGGCGGGCGGCAAAGTGGTGGTGGGCGTCTCCGGCGACGGTACGGGCAACTTCACCCTCTGCGGCGCGACAGACGTCACCGACGGCGCGTGGCATCACATCGCCTGGCAGCGCCGGCGCAGCGACGGCTATCTGTGGCTCTATGTGGACGGCAAGCTCGACGCCCAGGGCGACGGTCCCAACGGCGACATCTCCTACCCGGACGACGGCGTGCCCGGCAACTACTGCAACGGCCCGTGCGTCTGGAGCGATCCCTATCTGGTCATCGGCGCGGAGAAACACGACGCCGGACCGGCATATCCCTCGTTTTCCGGCACGCTGGACGAGTTGCGTCTCTCCAACACCCTGCGCTACCACGGCGACTTCAGCCGTCCGACCGCGCCCTTTACCGCGGACGCCCACACCGTCGCGCTCTATCATTTCGATGCAGGCGCGGGCGACTTCATCGGCGATTCGTCCGCCGCGGCGGGTGGGCCGAGCCACGGCACGCGGCGCTTCGGCGGCTCACCGGCAGGACCGGTCTGGGTGCTTTCGGACGCGCCGTTGAGCGGACCGCCGCCGCTGCTCGACCGGCGGCTCTACTTGCCGGCGCTGCGCCGCTAGCGTATCCGCGAAGAACATCCCCGGCGCCCCACAATTGTTAACAATTCCCCCCGTCCTTCCCTGCCAGGATATTAACATTCATTCCTAGCAATGTTAACCTTTGCGTCCGAATTCCTTAACATCTCCCCCAGATACTAGGCGACGGAATGCATCCTGCCGCCACACCTCGCGCCGCATTCCGCCCACCGTGACGTCTCAGTGCCTACCAGCTTAGGATCAACGGAAGCAGACCATGCCGCTTCAGCACCAGGAAGCCGGTCCCAAGACCGTATCATCCGCGCCGATCAGTGGTAGCCCTGTCGCGCCGCTTACGAATGCGCCGCTCCCCTCCCTGCACCGCCTCGACCGCCTCACCCCACAGCAGGTGCTTCACTTGCAGCGCGCCGTCGGCAATCGCCAAGTCGCCCAACTCTTGGGACGCAACAGCCCCTCCGCGTCCGGCGGTCTCACCGTCAGCGGCACGGTGACGGTCAACGCGCCCAACGACCGCCATGAACAGGAAGCGGAGCGCGTCTCACGCCAGGTCGTCTCCGGTGGGCCAGTCGGGCCGATCACACGCGGCAACACGCCCGGTGTACAGCGTCTAGCCATCGAGGTGGAAGAATTTCGTGAACATACCAACAAAGGGATGTTGCGCCAACGTGGCGACATCTTGACCTCGATTGATACGCTGCTGAAGGCGTATCAAAGCCTGCCGGCTGTGGTCGAAGACAACGCGGAGCGCCAAAAACGCAAAGACCACATCGCCAAGATGAAATACATTGCCCAACGCTGGATCGAGCGCCACGACGTGCGCAAGATGGACAGCGTCAGCGACGGCAAGAAGCGCAAACACCAGGGCAAACCCAAGAAGCGCGCCGACACCCTGGCGGATATCGTCGTCTATCTGGAGACGGTCTTCATACCCCTGCTGGATGCGGAGGACCAGCATCTCAATAACGTCCGCACCGCCGAGACCATGAACCAGATTCTCCCGCCTGTGCAAGACGACAAGAACAAGGAGCAGCGCAAGGAACAGCGCAAGCGGGCCAACAAATACATGCGCAAGTACGCGCAGCAAGAACCTAAGCTGAAGAAGAAATTCTCGGTGGTCAAGACCGACACCGGCAAATTCTTCGGCTCCATCTTGCCCGCCATGATGCGCCTGTTGGCTCCGGGGCCGGGCGACATCGGCAAGTTCGACTTCCAGCTGGACTTCTCGCTGGAGGGCGCGACCATCCCCTGGTTCGTAGGCGGGCGCATCAACCTGGAGGCCGAGGCCAAAGAGTCCAACGAGTTCAAGGCCAAGTTCAAGGGCGCGTTCCGCACCGGTCCCAAGTTCGCCGCAGTCAAACTTGCGCTGGAGTTGGGCGTGCAGCTGGAGGCACAGGCCCAAAGCCCGGAGGAAGTCTCCAAGCTCTTCGACTACGGTCTCTATCGCCGCTTCCGCGAGTCGGATGTGATCCCGCGCGGGGTGACCAATGCCCTATGGGGCGGCAACAAAGGCACTTTCGGCTATATGAACGCCGAGATGTGGGCCGCCGGTGTGGAACAGGATGTCTTCAACACGGACAAGAACAAAGAAAAGGCCTATGTAGACTTGGGCGGTTACGGCGCGCTGCGCGGCAACGCCAAATTTGGCTTCGGCAAACTCGAAGGCGAAGGCTTCATGTACCGCGGGCGCAAGTACACCAAGCACACGCTGGACACCACCAAAGGCGTGGGCACAACCCAGTATGTCAAGCACGGCGCGCAGAAGAAGGCGGGGCAGGGCAGCCGCCGCTACGAGTTGGGGGCCAAAGTCCAAGTCAAGCCGTTTGAGGGGGACCTCAAACTCAAGTATGAGTCCGTCGCCGCCACCGACACCCAGACCAACCGCAACAAGGGGCAAGTGGGGCAATATCGCCCGCACAAGTACGAGTTGGAGATCAACGCGGGCGTGATGCTGCCGCCCACGAGCAACCTTGCGGAACGCATCGCCATCTCCGCCGGGCCTGCCGTGGGCAAGATGATCCGCGACATCGCGGTCATGGTCCAGACCAAAGAGAAGGGCGGCGAAAAGGCCCAGCGCGGCTTCAGCATGTTTGCGGGGCAACTGGGCGAGGCTGCGGTCATCTTTGAGAACCAGATCGAGGTCAACCAGAAGACGGGCAGCGGCTTCCTCAGTGAACTGGGCAATGTCAGTTCAACCACGGGCGAACGGTCCGTGTCATCCGCCGCGGAAGCCGCCAAATTCAGCAGCGGCTATAACCTGCGCATCAAGATCACCAAGGAGTACGCGCTCAACCGCGACCAGAAAGGCTCGTTCAAGATCGAGGGCGGCATCTACACTGTCAACAAGATGGGTTTCGACATCAGCAGCGGCATCGTGGATACCAAGCTCAGCGTCAACCGAGGCACACGCATTGCCCAGATCAAATGGGAAAAAGACAAGAAACTCCGGTTCGAGTTCTTCGGAATCGCCGGGATGGCGGAGAAGAAGAAGGACGATCCCAACGACCCCAACGAGCAACCGACCTGGCATCGCCCCACCTACCAGCCGGTCAAGGGTCCCACCAAGCCTGCTGTGCGCAACCGGCCCATCGTGCCTCCCATGCCCAATTAGCGCGGTGACACCCCGCGCAACGACAGCGCCGGCGCGGGTTAAGCCCGCGCCACCATCTGTTCAGCCAAACGGCGCCCGTCGTCGGTCAGGTATAACCGCCCCTCGCGACGGCGCACCACCCCCTTGCGCTCGGCGTAGCGGATGACCTGCTCGGCGTAGACCGGTTGCCAGCGGATATGCTCCACCAGGTGGTCCACGCGACTCTCGACGCGATTTTCCGGCAAGCCCTCATGCTGGAGCAGATGGACCGCCAGCAACGTCTGGGCGAACTCCCAGCGTTGGCGCATACGACGCTGGGCGACCGCCACCAATCCCCGCTCCGGTGCAAAGAGCAACCCGACCACGAAGAAGATGCCGGTCATGCTCGCCATGGCGCCCGCAATGTTGCCGTCCAAGGCGCGCGCCAGCCAGTAGCCGCTGATCGCGCTCGCCACGCCGATGCCCACGCTCCACCCCAACATGGCGCGCAGGTCGTCGGTGAGCAGATAGGCCGTCGCTGCCGGCGTGATCATGAGCGCCACCACCAGAATTGACCCCACCGCATCGAACGCTCCGACGGCGGTCACCGAGACCAGCGCCATCAGACCGTAATGGACCAGCGCCGGGGCAAAGCCCAGGGCTGCCGCCAGCCCGGCGTCAAAGGTCGCCAGCTTCAATTCCTTGAAGAACAGGCCGATCACCACCAAGTTGAGCAGCAGAATCCCGCCCATCACCCACAGCGCTGTGGGCAGGTCCAGCCCCAGCAGGGTTAGCCGCTCGAAAGGGGCAAAGGCCAACTCGCCCAACAACACCGCGTCCACGTCCAGATGCACCCCGCGTGCATAGCGCGAGATGAGAATCACTGCCACGCTGAAGAGCACCGGAAAGACCAGCCCGATGGCGGCATCCTCCTTGACCAGCCGCGTGCCCACGAGCAACTCCACCAGCCAGACGGTGAGCAAGCCGGTCGCAGCCGCGCCCAAGATAAGCGCGGGCGAGGCCAAATCTTGCACCCAGAAGTAGGCGAGCACAATCCCCAACAGGACGGTATGGCTGATGGCGTCGCTGAGCATGGCGGTGCGTCGCAACACCAAGAAGACACCCGGCAGCGCGCACGCCGCCGCCACCACCGCGGCAATCGCCTGAATTTCCAACTGCATGGTTGTCATGATTGCCCCTCCGCCGGATAGGTGACGCTCATCGTGGGCGCAGCCAGGAGACGCGGACGTCTACCGCGCCAGATCAGGCCGCGTCCCGGCGCGAGCAGGAGCGAGAGCACCACCAGCGCGCCCGCCACCAGCACAATCACCGGGCCGGTCGCCAAGCCGCGGCCCAAGCCGCTGAGAATCGTGCCGCCCACACCTGCGGTTGCGCCGAAGAGCGCGGCGAGCAGCACCATCACGCCCAGGCGGTCGGTCCATTGCCGCGCCGCCGCGGCGGGCGCCACCACCAACGCGCTCATCAGCACGACGCCCACCGCCTGCAGGCCGATGACGATTGCCACCACCAGCAACGCGGTCAACACGACCTCCAGCGCCTGCATGGGCAGTCCCAGGCTTGCGCCGAAGTCGCGGTCAAAGCTGAGCAGTTTGAACTCCTTCCACAGCAGCGCCACCACCAGCAGCGCCGCGCCGCCGAAGATCGCCATCACCATCACGTCGCGCGCCACCAACGTTGCGGCTTGACCGAAGAGAAAGGTTGTCAACCCGGCCTGGCGCGCATCGGGACTATGTTGGAGCCAAGTCAACAACAGCAAGCCCACGCCGAAAAAGACCGACAGGACAATGCCCAAGGTGCTGTCCTCTTTGATGCGTGTGGTGCGCGTCACCAGAATGAGCAGCAGCACCCCCGCGATCCCGCTCACCGCAGCCCCCGCCATGAGCACAGGCGGACTCTTGAGACCGGTGAGCATAAAAGCCAACACCACGCCGGGCAGCGCGGCATGGGACATAGCATCGCCCACGAGACTCTGGCGGCGCAGCACGGCATAGGCCCCCAAGACGCCGCTGACCACCCCCAGCGTCGCCGCGCCCAGCGCAATCGTGCGCAGGGTATAGTCGCTTAGATACTCGACAATCACGGTGAAGAGTTGCATAGGATTCACCCCTCCGCCGGTTGCATAACCGACGCGGCAGCACTCGGCGCAGCCGCCTGCGCGGCATTACCGACCGCCGCGCCCCGCCCCAAGAAGCCCATGCGCCCGCCATAGGTGCGGCGCAAGTTCTCCTCGGTAAAGACTTCGCTCACCGGGCCGCTCG